>JBGTHH010000800.1:0-4411 GCA_041746275.1 Pirellulaceae bacterium
GAGTGTTGGTGGTTTTCCCCCCAAGTGGCAGAAGTTCCACCAGCGACATTCGAGAGCCCGACTGATTGACGATCGATTCTGCATCGGCCAAAAGATCGTCACACTTCGCACAGCCATGCCGATGCAAGATCACGGTCCAAACACCCGAGGAAAGCTCCGCGCCAACATCAATTTCATCTAGCAGGGGCAGGCGTTCTCCAACCCAATGTGTTGGATCGACTGCGGACAGGCTCGTTTGCATGTAAGAAATGGAAGCAATCGCTTTCATCCCCACAACTGCAATGAGCGCGAAACAGACGGCCATCGGCAACCGTGACAGGCCTGTTGTCGCGTTCTGTCGAGGCGTACGGCGCTCGCGGTACTTGATAAGCAGGGCCGCCACGGCAGAAAGATCAACCGCGAACGCTACCCAAGGCGGCGTGGCAACCGCACCGAAACAACCACAATCTGGAGTACCGCGCCAAAGCTTAACAGTTGCCACGAGTGCAAAACAACTAAAGCATAGTAAAGTCGCCCACCAAGTTTGTAGCGGCATGGCACCCGAAAAAAGCAATCCAGCCAGTATGAGTTCGGCAAAGATTAATGCGGCAGTGTTCCACGGCCAAGAAGCCGTTGATGCTGGAAACGCGACAGTCTTCAGGGCAGCCGCGACAAGTAGAATCCCACCTAGGAGAAAGCGAAGGCGGTTGAATGTCGCAGCACGGTCAAGGTACCCTACCGCCGCACAAGCCCAATCATAGCGTGTTGGTGTGTTGGTGTGTTGGTGTGTTGGTGTGTTGGTGTGTTGGTGTGTAAGAAGTAACCACATCGTCGCTGCTCCCATGCGTTCTTACAAGGCAAAGGCAGCTTACCAGACGATAGGTGAATTGCAATCAGGAAATCGAAAGAATTTTAAAAAACCCTAAAATTTCCTCTCACCTTGGCTGTTCACGAATCGTTAGAGTATTTCGATATCGAATGCGGCATGTCCGCGAATCTGCAATAATGCCTGTTTGATTCGACCGGATTAATTCCTTGCTGACACGTTGGTATCCACCGTTCACGTTACTTCAGTATCGGGAGACGCACGGTGGCCCGTCGAGTATTGACTGGGATCGTCGGAAGCTCGTGATTCCGCATGGCCGTCGATGGCTCGGCCTCGGTTGGCAATTCCGGTCGCGATGACGTCATGCCAAGCTGAAACCGGATGGTCCGTAGCAGCCCTCGCCACGATCCGAACGTGGCGGCCACCGCACTCGGTTCGTAACCACAATGCACCATGCAGTCCGCACACTTCGGATTGCCGCTAGCGCGTCCGTAGTCGGGCCACGCCGTGGTCTCCATCAACTCCGCGAAGGACTCGCAGTAACCTTCATCCAACAAATAGCACGGACGCTGCCAGCCAAACAAGTTGTAAGTGGGATTGCCCCATGGCGTGCATTCCAGTTCAAAATTCCCTTGCAGGAATTCCAGGAAGAGAGGCGTCTGATTGAACCGCCAATGACGTTTGCGCTGACTTAGGATTTGGCGAAACAGGGAAGTCGTTTGCTGACGGGCCAGGAAGTGATCCTGATCCGGGGCTTTAGCATAGCTGTAACCGGGCGACACCATCATCCCTTCGACCCCCAGATCCATCAGTCGATCGAAGAAGTGCCGGATGCGAGACGGATCGACGCCCGCGTAGAGTGTTGTATTCGTGGTCACGCGAAAGCCAAGTCGACGTGCCGCGAGGATCGCTTGGACCGCCACATCATAGACCCCATCGCGGCAAACCGCCTGGTCGTGTTCCTCGCGCGGACCATCCAGATGCACGGAAAAGGCCAGGAACTTCGATGGCTGGAACCGTGGCAGCGACTCTACCAGTTTCAAGGCATTCGTACACAGGTAGACATATTTCTTTCGCGCGACGAGCCCCGCCACGATCTCGTCGATCTGCGGATGCAACAACGGCTCGCCGCCAGGGATGGAAACGATCGGGGCCTCGCATTCATCGACCGCTTGAAAGCACGCCTGCGGAGTCAATTCGGTACGCAGCACTTCGGTCGGATGTTGGATCTTGCCGCAGCCCGCACACGCCAAATTGCAGCGGAACAACGGTTCGAGCATCAACACCAACGGATAACGTTCGATGCCGCGCAGCTTCTTGCCCAGCACGTACGTCGCCACGGTCCACATCTGTGAGATCGGCACACTCATCAGCGCGACTCGGAATTCATACGCTGAGCGGATTGCCAGCGGGCCAGTGCCAAGGCGGGGAAGTACATGGGATACATGTGGTAGCGGAGATAGAACACGCGGGGGAAGCCCGTCCCCGTGAACTCCGTTTCGTCCCACGAGCCATCGGCCAGTTGGGTCTCGACGAGAAACCTTACGCCACGCGCCACCGCATCGTGCTCCGCATAGCCGGCATCGATTAAGCCCAACAGCGCCCAGGCTGTCTGCGAGGCGGTGACCGGTCCCTGTCCACGGGTTGCGGGTTCATCATACGATCGCGCGGATTCACCCCAACCGCCGTTGGGTTGCTGATATTGTAGCAACCATTGCGAGCCGCGGCGCATGGCCGCATCCGATGTCGGCACGCCAATTTTCGCTAATCCCGACAAGACTTGCCACGTGCCGTAGACGTAGTTCACTCCCCAACGCCCGAACCAACTTCCATCTGCCTCTTGAGTCTGACGAATGTACGCTACGGCGCGATCGACTGCCGGATGCCCGACTCCCAAACCGTATTGAGCCAAGGCTTCCAAGACGCGCGCCGTGATATCGGGTGTGCTGGGATCGATCATGGCGTTGTGGTCGGCGAACGGCACGTGACAGAGTAATTCGAGATCGTTGTCCTTGTCGAAGGCACCCCAACCGCCATCGGAATTTTGCATCGCGAGAATCCAAGCCAGCGCTCGTTGGCCCGCAGCCTCCATGCGCTGGTGGCGTTCACGGTTATCGGGCGTGTTCCTCCAAGCTCGCGACGCGCGGACTTCACACAAGCCCATCATGATCATGATCGTGTCGTCGACATCGGGATAGAAGGCGTTGCGATGCTCGAAAAACCAACCGGCTGGTTCGGCAGTCACGGTCTGCGACCAATCCCCCGGCTGCCGCACTTCCTTGTCCAACAACCAATCGACACAGCGTTCGAGCGACTCGGCTGGCACTTCGTCGACGGCCGCCAGTGCCCGCAAGGCGATCGAGGTATCCCACACCGGCGACAAGCAGGGTTGCAAGCGAATCGTCTCCGACTCCTCGATACTCAGCCCACGAAGTTGTTCCAGACATTCGCGAACCTCCGGGCTGTCATCCGCATGGCCCAGACAGCGCAACGCGATCGCGCTCCACACGATCGGCGGGAAGATCGCGCCCAGCCCATCGCTCTCCTGAAACCGTTCTTTCATCCACGCCTCGGCGACGCGCATCGCGCGTTGACGTAACGGGCGCACGTGCCAGCGTTCGGCGAGTTTTAACATCGCATCGGTGACTCGGAAGAACCGCTGCCAACTGAACCATTTGGCGGCGGCTTGGTCCTGACCCGGGCAGGCTAGAGGCGGCCAATCGTCGGGCTCACGCAAAAACAGCTCGCGGATATCACACTCGGGTCCCAAATCCCGCACGGGGCGGCAGGCCCAAACGATCGATAGAGGCACGAAGATCGTGCGCGACCAGGCGCTGATCCGGTAGATGTTGATCGGCGACCATTTCGGCAGCAGCACCATTTCGGGCGGCACGGCAGGGCAGTGCTCGTAGGAGATTTGGCCCAGCAGTGCCAAGTAGAATCGCGTGAAACTGTTGACCGCGTCGGCACCGCCCTGCTGACGAATCGCTTCACGAGCCCGCAACATATAATCGGCGGACGGATCATGTCCGGTGAGCTTCAAGGCGAAATAGGCTTTGACGCTGACACTGATATCAAGTTGGCCGCCGGGAAACTGGGACCAGCCGCCCGATGACTGTTGCTTGCTTAAGATATAGCGAGCGGCTTTCAATGCTGTGCGCGATTTGGCTTGCCCCAACCAAGCCAACAGCAAGATGTACTCGCTTTCGAGGATCGTGTCCCCTTCCAGCTCCGCACACCAATACCCCTCGGGATGTTGCCGCGCTAGCAGCCACTGCGTGATGTTGTGAAGGGCTCGCGGAGCCGATTGCGAGAGGCCAGCGATCGGCTGGCACGCCACGGCCGCTGGCGTTTCCGACTCGTACGAGGCGCTCGTGAGGAATCCATCCATTGGCACTGACATCCATGAAGCGTTTGAGTGAGCACCAAGGTAAGAGATTCACCAGGAACAGGCAAGAGCTTCTAACCCGTGCTCGCGGAGACTGACAGCAGTGGAGGGCGCTCGTGAGTCAACCTCGCGGCTGGATTCACTTCGGCGAGATCGATTGGAGACCTCAGAGCCTGTCCGAAAAGGTGTCAGACCCCTTTTCGGAGAGGCTTCACGCC
>JBGTHH010000801.1:0-2652 GCA_041746275.1 Pirellulaceae bacterium
ACAAATCTTCGTCGCCCCAACGCAGCGCGCCGGCTCGCGCTTTCGAGCCGGCGTCCGCACTCCAAGTTAGTTGTCGTAGATCAATCGCGGTGGTGGAACGTGGGCGGCGATCTGACCAAAAGCGTCCAATAACTGCGACTCCATCTCGGCGATCGTGGCTCCACCAGGGATGTCGATCCAGACGCTTTGACTGGCAAACGCAATGGCCTGCATCAAGTCGCGGTCGGCACTCGCGCCGACACTCATCGTGTGGATCTTGATACCCCGTTGGATACTCTCAGTGGCTTCCCAGAAGGCATATTGCTTGGACTTGTCGTTGGTGCTGTAGTCCGCCGTGCCGTCGCCGTCGTAGTCGGTCCACTGCGACCAACTAAACCCCGCCGGCAAGGTCCAGCCGCTAGGGTAACGGTTCGCTTGTCCGTCCGTCATCAAGATCATCGTATGACGAGCCCCGTAGCGACTATGTCCCGCGAGGTTGCTGCTCGGATCTCCCACGAGCAATTGCCGTGCTTCCTTGACCCCATACCCCATGCCGGTATAGGTGCCGTAGTGACCAGCTTGTTTGCGACGCTGAATCGCGTCGAGATCCATGTACTGGCCGGAGATCAAGTCCTGGCCGAGATCGATCACGATATCGTCTTCGTTCAGGTACGACTCGACACGCGCCTCCTCGTCGTAGGTGACCAAGCCGACTTCGTCGCCAAAGTCGAGATCGTCCAAGAATTCTAGGAACAGGGTAAATCCATTCTTGACCGCATGGAAAGGATAATGAGGCGTTTGCCACAAATCGGCGGTCTGTGATTTTTGATTCTTTGAGGACAGCAAGTAGTTCACAAACGTCAGGCCGCCGTACTTCTTGCGGTAGCCTGCATTGCGCACTTTCGAATCGCCGCGGACGTAATTGATATACTCGTTCCAGCTTCCGGATTGATACGGATAGGCGACTTGGTCTAGGTTAAAGGCCAGCATCACATTCGCATTCGTATCGTCGAAACGTTGCGACTCGCCGGTACTTGCTGGAATCGGGTTCTCAAAACGTTCGCCGTAGCCGGGCCCTTCGCTACTGCTGTTCGCACCGGACTTGATCCAACAATTCGTGATGTACTTGCCGGTATTGGACCCCGTGCCGGCGAACGTGCCGGTGTAACCGGACAGCCCATCGAACTTCTGATGCACACCGTCCTCAAATTCCAAAACCACATTCGAGAGATGCTTCGTCGATTGCACGAAAATTGACGTGCCGTAGAACGTCACCCAGATCTGCGGCTCATTGCTCGCGGTCGGCGACGCTCCCGCGATGACTTCGCTTTGACTTGTGCCCGCCGTGACCCAGACCGTCTTAATCGGCTTGTTGTTATGTGAACCAGTTCCGGCAAAGTCACTGGTGAGCCCAAAGCTTCCCGTCTTCGTTTGCGTGGTTCCATCGGTGAACTGTAGTTTGACTTCCGTGATCGGCTTGGTCGAAATCACGGTCGCCAAGGTATCCTTGAACGTGACGGAGACTTGAGCCTGTCCGGAACTGGAGGGAGGTGGACCCACCACGGTCAGCCACTGGGGAGTAAAGGTCAGGCTGCCCAAGTTCGGTGGCCCGAGAGCCTGATAGATATCGTGCATATTGGACTCGATGTCCTGCTGGTCCAACGTGCCGATAGCTCCCAACTCGCTGTCGTCGTTCATGGAAGCGGAGAAATCGAGCACGACAACCACGTCCCGCGATTCGATGAAGGCCGTGGCTGACGTGACTAGACTCACGCTTTCCACTCCCACGGCCCAACCGAACGACAGTGGCAGTCGGCCGGAAGGCTGACTTAAGTCCTCTTGATCGCGATGTGCTGTCACTTTGACCACATTGTAAGGAGCCACGTTCCAGGCAATGGACCAAGTTCCCGCTTGATCGTCGTAAGTTCGTTTCCCAAAGACCACATCCTGTTCGGGAACGACGTAGACCCCGTTCGCCGCCGCCACACTGGCCGCGACTTGCCGCGACTGCGCCACGGCAATGGAGTTCGCATCGATCGCCGAACTGTTGCCCGAGTCGGCGGCATCGCGAATCGCACCGACAATCTCTTGTGCCGCGGCCAAGGCGGCCGCATCCACCGCGTTTTGCATCTCGGTTTGCGCCAACACGATCATACCCGTATCGACCGCGAAGGCCACGAAAGCAAAGACACCGACCAAGAGAAACGCGGCGAGGACCGTGATGACACCCTTGCGCATGGCTGTCGCCCGGTTGGATTCCCTGTCGTCTAAGCGGTTGGTCTTGGATGTCTTCATGGTGGGTTCCCCTCGGCGAAATCTCTGGAACGGTGATACGGAGCGAATTTACTGCACAATGGCCGCGCGGCCATTTCGAAACACAATGTTGGCGGACAAACTCCAGTCGTCGGTCAGCGTACTGCTTTGTCCATTGAGGGCGGAGTACGGTAACTCGACCCGGACCTCAAACAACGCTAGTTCCTTCGTGGGATCATCCAGATCGATGGGTGTGATGTGGTCCGCGGGATCCACAATGAAGACCTCGACTTGATCTCCCGGCAGGCCATTCGCCGTGAGGAAGTTCACGATATCCGACGCGATCTTCGCATTGGTGGTTTGTCCGTTCGTCAACAAGTCCGTGCGGTCCATCCCTGCCAAGCGAGCACCCTCGCGCAC
>JBGTHH010000802.1:0-2329 GCA_041746275.1 Pirellulaceae bacterium
GCGAGGGTTCGCGACTCAAACCGATCTCCGCCATCGACTATTATTTGGAATTGGCCTACGCCCTGGGTTGTCCGCCGGAACCGCCGCGGATGGAGTTGGCGACGCTGCCCGAGGACGAAGCCGGCGCGGATCGTGTGTGGCACAAGCTGGTACTCGATAAGCTCGCGCGCGTGGTCGTGTTCAATACGGGCAGCGCGATGGGGACGGCCCGGAATTGGCCGACGGAGTATTACATCGAACTGGCGCGACGCATCGCTCAAGAGCCCGATACCGGCGTGTTGGTGATTTGCGGACCGGGCGAACGCGAGACCGCGGCACAAATCGAACGCGTGGCGAACCATCCGCAAGTGAAGAGCATGGCCGAGCAAGACCTTAGTCTGGGTGTGGCCAAGGCCTGTGTGCGGCGCAGTCAACTGATGGTCAGCACCGACAGTGGGCCGCGACATTTCGCGCCCGCTTTCAATGTCCCGGTCGTGACGCTCTCCGGTCCCATCGATCCGCGTTGGAGCGACCCGCATCATCCGCGAGCCATCACGCTGCAACATCCGGTGGATTGTGGACCGTGCGGGAAGTCCGTTTGTCCACTCGTCCATCACCGTTGCCTGCGCGAGCTGACGGTGGAACGAGTCTTTGCGGCCGTGCGGCGACAACTGCTCGCATTAGGCAGCGACCAAGCGGCATGATTGGCTTCGACATGTCGTTTGACGATCTAACGCAGCAGGCCATGTTCGCGCAAATACGAGATCACCAGCTCGGCCAGTTCGTCGGGCGTGCGCTGTGCCGCGTCCAGATGCAGCTCGGGATGCGTGGGTATTTCGTAAGGATCATCAATGCCAGTGAAGCCCTTAAGCTGTCCCGCGCGTGCCTGCTTATACAAGCCTTTGGGATCGCGGGCCTCGCAAACCTCTAACGGCGCGTCGACAAAAACTTCGATGAAGTCACCGACTTGGCCCGCGGCTTCGAGGCGTCGGCGCACGGCCTCGCGATCACGACGATAAGGGCTGACGAACGCCGTGATCGTGATGACTCCGGCCGTGGCAAACAGTTCGGCGACGGCACCGATCCGCCGAATGTTTTCTTCGCGATCGGCGGCTGAGAAGCCCAGCCCAAATCGTTCGGCAAAGGCGGTGCCATGCACCGGTTCCAGGATCGCGGGACTCGCATTTAAACCATGCCGCACGTTATCGCCATCCAGCAGGAACGTATGCGCTCCACTTTGATGCAGTTTGTGATCGACCAGATTCGCCACCGTGCTCTTACCGCATCCGCTTAGCCCCGTGAACCACAGCACGCAACCGCGATGCCCGTTCAATTGTTCGCGTTGCGATCGTGAAATCGCGTGGTCGTGCCAGACCACTTGGATATCGTTGTGAGTCATCGATCCTCAGCCTTTCTCGTCGTGCGCGGTGGACTACTCGGCGATCCCGGCGAGTTCGCAGAGATTCGCCGCCAGCACCGGTTGCGGACAGCTCCATACCAAAAAGAACAGTGCCTCACGGCACCACCGCCCCGCCGGATGACCGACGACGAAGCCCGTCCCCTTGGCGGCGGCCAAGGCCGCTTGTGAGGCCCGCAGCGCCAAGCTATTGGCTCGTGTACGCAGTTGCTCCGGCGAACAGACCGGCGCGTCGCTCGCCGCGCTGAGCAACTGCATGTGAAGCTGTTGCCATTCGTGTCGCAGGGCCGCTGCCGGTTCAACCAGGTCGCCGCGTGGGAGCGATTCATCTTCCAGAAAGTGAATCGCCGCAGCGGCCAACCCAATCGCTAGAGTCGACGTTTGCAATCCGCCCGTCTTGGCACCGATGCCCTGTTTCATGACCTCTTCGATCGGTCCCGCCAACAGCCACTCGCGACTGACTTCCACACGCTCGCAGTGAACCGGGCCTGTCTGACTCGCGTTGAGCCCCACGAGTTCGGCGGGTTGGGGAATCGACACGCCCTCGTGGTCAGTCGGCAAGGCCAGCAGAACCTGCCGTCCATCTTCAAGCGTTGCGCCGATCACGACGATTTCCGCGAACGGAGCTCCCGTCACCCAAGGGCTGAAGCCATCGAGCACGAAACCCTGTGCGGTTTCCTCGGCCCTTAGAACGGGTCGAGCGAGATGGCGACGGCTGGTCGTGAGATGCGAAATCCCGACGGTGGCGAAGGTCTGCCCCGATCGTAACCCGGGCAGCAACCTCGCCTTCAACGATTCATTGTCGGAAGCTTCGATCCGCTGGCACGCTCCCGTGCGTTGAGTGATGACAAAGGTCGTGGTGAGGCAGGCCGCACTTAGTTCCACGTAACCCTGAATCACGTCGACATCGCACCAACCCTGCCCGCCTGATTC
>JBGTHH010000803.1:0-6480 GCA_041746275.1 Pirellulaceae bacterium
TCAATTTACTAGGTTTTTGGCCTCGCCGGAGAGGGTCTGACCCCTTTTCGGACAGGCGCTTACGGTCGAGTAATCACTTCGTCCAACGACAGCAGCACGTTCGCTACCGCCACCGCCGCCGCCAGTTCCGCAGTGTCGATCGTTTCGTCGCGAGGCGACTCACCCGCTTGCAGCAGGCGGCGAGCCAACTCGGGCTGAGCCCGATATTGGTCCCACAAGTCCGCATTCAATTCCAGGAGTACCTGCGCTTCATGCGAGTTTGCCTCGCGTCCGGTCGCTACGTAAAACATCCTTCGGATCCGTGCCTCTGTAGTCGTATTCATGCGCCAAACTTGCTGAGCCAACACGCGCGCCGCTTCGACAAACGTCACGTCGTTCATCAACGACAGCGCCTGCTCGGGCGTGTTGGTGCGGCCACGCTCGACCTGACACGTCTCGCGGTTCGGCGCGTCGAACGTGACCAGTAGCGGCGCGGGGGCACTTCGTTTGAAAAACGTGTAGAGGCTGCGTCGGTATAAATCACGACCGTGGCTTTGACGATAGGACTGCGCCGTGAAGTCGTTCGAGTTGTACGCGATCTCTTCCCAGATGCCGGGCGGTTGATAAGGAAACACGCTCGGCCCTCCTATTTCCTCCACCAACAACCCGCTAATGGCCAGTGCGTTGTCTCGAATCATCTCCGCCGTCAATCGCCGTCTAGCAGCCCGCGCCAACCAACGATTCTCGGGATCGAGTCGTGCCAAGTCGGTGTCGTATTGATGCGACTGCCGATACGTGGCCGATGTGACCATCATCCGGATCAGGCGCTTTACGTCCCAGTCACTGGCGAACTCGACGGCCAACCAATCCAGCAACTCCGGATGCGTGGGCAATTCACCGCGTGTGCCGAAGTCCTCGGGCGTCCGCACCAGTCCGGCTCCAAAACAGCGTTGCCAGAACTGATTGACCGCCACTCGCGACGTTAAAGGATGATCGGGTTGCACGAGCCAGCGAGCTAACGCCAGTCGATTGGGCCCACTGTCGTCGGACAAGGGTGGTAGCACCTCGGGCACACCCGCAGTGACCAACTCACCGCGTGAATCATAGCGACCGTTATTCAGGACGTAGGTAAGACGCGGCATGTCCATTTCCCGCATGACCATCGTCGTAGGAACGCTCGCCACCACTTTCGCGAGCGCGTCGCGAACGCCGTGCAATTGCCGCTGTGACTCACGGTACGGTTTATCCACTTGCTCCAAGTAGTAGCGTTCCAGTCGCTCCTGTTGAGCCGTCGTGCGCTGATCAGGCTCAATTGTCAACAGTTCACCGATCGGATCGCCACCCGCGAGCATGGCAATCTCGTCGTCGTTCAGCGTGCTCGGGTAGGCTCGCAATTCGTCGAGAATGCCGCGAAAGGCTTGGCCAATCCGCAGACCACGGTTCGGTTGCGACGGCGCTTTCTGGAGCGGGTCCTTGGCTGCATCGTTGCATTTGACGGTCTCCATGGCAGTGCCATCGACGTACAAGCGAATGCCTGACGCCTCACCGGAGCCAGCGTACTGAACGACAACGTGCTGCCAACGCGAACGCGCGATGATCGACGACGACTCGACTCGTAAGAGCGTCTCACCCGAACGGTTCGCCACGTGACAGACGATCTTGTCGCCATCGAGCCCGATGCGGACACGTCGTTGTCGATCCGCCGAGGCCGGTTGCTCGAGGATGGTCATCGCATCCCGTGTTGTGGGAAACACCCAGACGCCGATCGTGAAACCGTCGGCTTGGTCGAGCGAGCAAGTCGCCTTGAGATCGAAATGCGTCTGGCCATCGAACAGCCAGGCTTCTCCGTGCTTACCGGGAATCGAGATGTGTTGACCTTGCCAGGAATCGACCAACTCGTCGGCTCCTTCGTCCATCGTGACGACCCAAGCGGGAGCGTGGGCGATCACACGAGTTTCGCTAGCGCGACCGGCTCCCCAGGCGAGTACTGCGGCGTCGGCTGTCGCGGCGCGCTGTGCGAGTTGCATTTCGAGAGCGGAAATCCGCTGAGTCAATTCGTCGATCTCCCGCGCTTGATGCGGCAGCGGCGCGGGAATGAAGGGCGCGGCGTTGCCTTTGTCTCCATCGACACCCAGCTCGGGAACATTGTGGAAGAAGGCATACAGTCGAAAGAAGTCACGTTGCGTGAAGGGATCGTACTTGTGATCGTGGCAGCGCGCACAGACCAGCGTCTGCCCCAACCACACGGTCGCCGTGGTCGTCACGCGATCGACGACGTACTCGGAGAGAAACTCCTCGGCCAGGGCTCCGTTCTCGAAGTTCACCATCGTGTTGCGGTGGAACCCCGTGGCGATCCGCTGTGCGAGCGTGGGATGCGGCAGCAAGTCGCCCGCCAGTTGCTCGATCGTGAATTGATCGTACGGCTGATTGTCGTTCAGAGCACCAATCACCCAATCCCGCCAACGCCACATGTCGCGATGCGCGTCCATGTGATAGCCGTGGGTGTCGGCGTAGCGGGCTTGGTCCAGCCACGGGGTGGCCATCCGCTCGCCAAACCGAGGCGATGCGAGCAGACGATCGACCAGCCGCTCGTAAGCCTCTGGTGCTTCGTCCCTCGCAAACGCTTCAATTTCCGCCATCGTCGGTGGCAGGCCGGTCAAGTCGAAGGTGAGTCGCCGAATCAACGTATGTCGATCCGCCTCGGGAGCGGGAGACCAACTGTGCCGCTCCAGCGTGGCGAGGGTGAACGAGTCGATGGCATTCCGCGGCCAGTTCGCCAACGACACGACAGGGAGTGGAGGTCGACGAGGCGGTTGGTAAGCCCAGTGAGTACTGACGCTCGCGGGCTGAAAAACGCGAGGTTCCGTTCCGCGCGCGGCATCGGCGAGGATGCTCGTCCAAGCCCACAGGCCGCACCCCATCGCCCACGCGCAAGCCCGCATCAATCGCATCGCATTGGCCGTGTTAGGTGAAGGGAAACGCGGAAACTCGATCATTCGGAAGGTGCGACCTCTCGCGGCTGTTTCGCGGAACCGCTCCCGTCAACGAATCCTCCGCGCGTCACACCTTTCAATTACAGCACGCCCCTATCCGATTGTCCACCAACATGAAGGTCGCCGCGAGGAACGTGTGATGGGACTAGTCCGAATACAACGCTTGTGCCGAGACTTAGCTCTGCACAACTGGCGTCCAAGCGTGGTTGGATACCGCTCGATGGTCTGGGCAAGACAAACTGTGGATTTCCTACTCGCATCTGGTGAACTTGCTGGAGCGAAAACACTCGGAAAAATCGATGAGCTATTGGCCGCGAGCACACGACACCTTGAAGACGGTGTTCGACAAGGACTCATTTGTATCACTACAGGACATGTGGTTTCTCGACCAGTTGCGAGCAAAGATTGACGGTCGACGAGCATCGTTCACTGTCATCCCCCTTGGTTTCCTTCTGTTTCATTCAGAATTCCAAGTTCTGGTATTGAACAGCCGATGCGGCGGTTGCCATTGTCGGTCGCCAAGGTCTCTGATACGTTCAAGAAGCTGACGGTGGCGTACTTGCCGCCCTATGTAAAGATAAACTGGCTGCTTACGTGCGGGAGCTGACTCCATGAGGATTCGATCGGTTCTGTTAGGGCTACTCGGTTGTGCGGTGGTCACGCCCGCCTTCGCTCATCCCGGACACGAGGCACTGCATGTCAGCGGACTGGTGGCGGGTTTCTCGCATCCTTGGCTGGGGCTGGATCATCTGCTGGCCATGCTCGCCGTGGGGCTCTTGAGCGCGCAGCTTGGGGGTCGAGCCGTATGGTTGCTGCCCGCGTCGTTTGTCGGATTGATGCTGCTGGGCGGCGCGACGGGAATGAGCAGCGGCGATTTTCACCTGATCGAAATGGGCATCGCCTTGTCCGTGGTGGTGCTGGGTTGTGCTCTCGCCGCCGGACGTCGTTATCCGCTCGTGATCGCGACGCTGGTGATCGGAGCCTTTGGATTCCTGCATGGCCACGCACATGGCACGGAGATGCCGACGCTAGCCGCACCGCTGCTCTACGCGGTTGGTTTTGTCGGCGCGACCGCGATGTTGCACTTGGTCGGACTCGCGTGCGGCGCGTGGGTCGTTCGGCATGAGCCGTGGAAGTTAGCGTTGCGCTGGTCGGGAGCGGCCATTTCCGCCGTGGGCGTGATGTTGCTGCTCGGGTAATGTAATGCGGCGGTGTTCCATTCGTGCTGCGCGCGGCACCCACTTTATCTTATCTAACCGAGCCGATCCAGGCAGGCACGCAGGTAGTCGATGCTCTCCCGAGCGAGGGCTTCCACGCCCGGTTCGTAATCGAAGACTTCGACCGAGACCCACCCGGTGTAGTTGATATCCCGGAGCGTTTGCAGGATGGGCACAAAGTCGATTTCGCCCATCCCCGGTCCCCGTTTATTCGCGTCGTTGGCGTGAAAGTGCTCGATCCAGGGAGCGCTGTCACGAAGGATGTCGACGATCGGTTTATCCTCACTCGACATCGCTTTCACGTCGAGGTGCAAACGGCAGTGTGGTGAATCGACCATCTGGGCGAGTTGAATTCCCAACTCGGCGGTTCTGAGAAAGTCACCTTCCTGCGGCCCCAACGGTTCAACGGCCAGCACGACGTCGCACTCCTCCATCACCGGCAGGGCCTCGCGAATGACGCTGGCGGCGTATTCCATGGCCGCTTCGTGCGTGACTCCTGGCAACAGGTTCCGCTGAACCGGCGAGCCAAGCACCAAGATCTTCCCGCCCAGATCCCGGCAGAGCCGCGCTAGTTCCGCCAAATACTTGCCAGTTCGCTGACGAACCTCGGCGTCGGGTGATGTCAGATAATAGCCTTCGGTGAAGGCCAATAACCAATGCAGACCGATCGGTTCCAGGCCCGCATCCTCCGCTTGCCGACGAACTTCGGCGCGTTGGGCTGCCGAGATCTCGTAGGCATTTTTGTGGATGGTGAAAGGGGCGAACTCAATCCCCGTGTAACCGCACTCCCGAGCGAAGGCAAAGGCCTTGTCGAAAGGCCAGTCCTGAAACGTCTCGTTGCAAATAGCGAACTTCATCGCGGTCCCTTCTGCTTACAAATGTCGGGGTGATCTTGATTCGAGTTTTCCGTGGTTAGGTTGTGGACGCTGGCGGCTGGCGCAGCCACAATGGAGAACACAACGCCAGCCAGAATCCCACCCGCCAATTTTCCCCCGCGTGACAGTATCCTTGGCGTGACCACGCGACTATCGTACCAGGATGCTCGTACCAAGCAACCAACTGGAGATATGGAACATGACCGTGCTCGATCGAGCTCTCCGAACTATCGTAGCGACCGCCCTGTTCGCCGCGTTGCTCGTCACTTACTCCCCCGGCCAGGATCAGACCGCCGATTCAGTGGATAAAGACTATGCCGCGGAATTGCCACGGATCAAGCCGGTCGAGCCCCCCGACGCACTCGCCACATTTTCGGTTGCCGAGGGCTTCCGCATCGAACAAGTCGCGACCGAACCGCTGGTCGTCGATCCGGTCGCCATGGCATTCGACGAGAACGGTCGTTTGTTTGTCGTCGAAATGCGGGACTATTCCGAACAAGCCGAGGAGCACCTCGGTCGCATCCGTGTGCTCGAGGATACGAATGGCGACGGGCGGTTCGACAAGAGCGACATCTACGCCGAGGGACTTTCGTGGCCGACGGCCCTGACTTGCTACGACGGTGGTTTGTTCGTGGGAGCCGCGCCCGACATTATCTACCTCAAAGATACCAATGGCGACAACCAAGCTGATGAGCGCCGCGTGGTCTTCACGGGCTTCGGTCGCAGCAACGTTCAGGGCTTGATCAACACGTTCAAATGGGGTCTGGACAATCGGATCCACGGTGCGACCAGCAGCAGCGGGGCCGAAGTCGTATCAGTCCCCACGCCGGACGATGCCAAACCGCTGGCGTTGCGCGGTCGCGACTTCGCCATCGAGCCACGCGGGCTGACGATGGTTCCGACCAGCGGTGGCGCTCAGCATGGCTTGAGCTTTAATCAATGGGGCGAGAAATTTGTCTGCTCGAACAGCGATCACATTCAGCACGTCCGGTTCGAGGATCGTTATGTCGCGCGTAACCCTTACTTCGCCGCTCCTGGACCGCGAGCCAGCATTGCCGTCGATGGGCCGCAAGCCGACGTCTTCCGCACGAGTCCCATTGAGCCGTGGCGGATCGTGCGCACGCGCCTGCGAGCTTCGGGCGTGGTGCCGGGCGTGGTGGAAGGCGGCGGGCGGGCGGCAGGCTATTTTACGGGAGCCACGGGAGTCACCATGTTCCGCGGGAATGCCTGGCCCAGTGAGTATCAAGGTTGGGCGATTGTGGGCGACGTGGGGAGCAACTTGATACACCGCAAGCGACTCGATCCCGTGAGTGCCAGTTACCGTGCGGAGCGCGTCGATGCGGACAGCGATTTCGTGACCTCCAGTGATATCTGGTTTCGACCGGTGCAGTTCGCCAACGCTCCCGACGGTGCGTT
>JBGTHH010000804.1:0-4731 GCA_041746275.1 Pirellulaceae bacterium
GCTGGAAAAAAAGTGGCCGCTCGGTTACGGCGACTCGCAAGGCCTTGTCGTGTTTTTCGAGGCTTGCCCGAACAATACACTGCCGATTCTGTGGAATAGCAGTAAAGAATGGCGGTCGCTTTTTCCAAGGATGTAGGCGCAGAGCGTATCAGACACAGATCGGTGTTAGCGTCTTTCCGCGAACGGGTCTAAGACGGAAGTCGCGGAAAGACGCTGACACCGAAGCCCGTGGAGGTCAAGGGGCGAACCGTAACAGCACCTAAATGCCTACTGTAAATTCACGACAACTATGTATAATTCGTGAAAATACTATTGCGAGAATCGTGATGCAATCGGTTGAGGACAAAGTACTTAGTCGGATTTATGGCAAGAAGAGGGGCTGGGTGTTTACTCCAGGTCACTTTCTGGACTTAGGGAGCGATCTGTCCGTCAGAAAGGCCCTCCAAAACACTGCCGATCGCGGGCTGGTCCGACGGCTGGCACCAGGGCTGTACGACTACCCAACGAACCATCCCAAACTCGGCGCTCTGGCTCCCTCACCCTACCAACTCGCCCAGGCCCTGGCCGGCAAGGATAGCTTGCGGATTCAGCCGTCTGGTGCCTACGCCGCGAATCTATTGGGCCTCAGCGAGCAAGTGCCCGCCAAGGTGATTTTCCTGACCGACGGAGCCAACCGCAAAGTCAAGGTCGATAGCCAAGAGATCATCCTCAAGCAGACCACGCCCAAGAATATGGCCACGGCCGGACGCGTCAGTGGGCTGGTGATCCAGGCGCTGCGCTACCTGGGCAAAGACCATGTCGATGACAAGGTGATTGACACGCTCACCCAGCGGCTCAGCCCGGAAGACCGGCGGCAACTGATGAAAGACATTCGCTACGCGCCCGCCTGGATCGGCAACATCTTCCGCCGTCTGGTACCAAAGGATGAATGACTCATGGATGATTTCGCCAAATTGCCAAGCGAGGAACGGCGGCTATACTTCGAGCAAACCGCCGCGCGGCTTGGTCTGAGCGCACAGATTATCGAAAAGGACTTCTGGGTTTGCTGGAGCTTGCGACGGCTGTTCTCGCTCGACGAGTTCCAGAATCACTTGACGTTCAAAGGCGGCACCTCCCTGTCCAAGGTCTACAAGATCATCGAGCGTTTTTCGGAAGATATCGACGTTGCCATCGAACGGAACTTTCTTGGATTTGGAGGCGACATGGAACCGGAGAACGCGCCCAGCGGGAAGGAACAGAAACGGCGAATCGAACAGCTTCGAGAAGCTTGCCGCAGTGTGATCGCCGATCAACTGGCACCGCTACTTCAGGATGCCGTTGCCGGCAGTATCGCCGAAGATGCCACCTGGAGTCTGGTTTTCGACGCTGCGGACAAGGACAGCCAAACATTGCGTTTCCAATTTCCATCAGCAATCACGACCAACTTGAGCCCGTACTTTGCAGCCTCGGTAAAGATCGAGTTGGGTGCTCGCTCGGATCATTTTCCAGTTCGGCAAGCGACGGTAACGCCCTACTTGTCCGATGCTTTTCCCGATGCGCTGACCGACGATACGACCACCATCCGCGTTCTTGGAGCCGAACGCACGTTTTGGGAAAAGGCTACGATACTCCACATGCTGCATCACATGCCCGCTGGCAGGAAGTTCGCTCCACGCATGTCACGCCACTACTATGACGTGTTCCAGTTGTCGCGAAGTCCCATCCTGGACCATGCGTTAAACAACATGGAACTCTTACATCGCGTGGCAGAACTCAAGAGCGTTTTCTTTAAATCGGCATGGGCCAAGTACGAAGCAGCCCGTCCGGGCACGCTGCGACTTGTCCCAACCGATCCAACCGCCACCGAATTGAAAAGGGACTACATCGCCATGGAGCCGATGTTCTTCCACGAGCCGCCAAACTTTGAAACGGTCCTCAACGCCCTCCGACAATTGGAAGACCGAATCAACGTAGCGGACGACTGAATAGCCGATCACTCCCCGAGGCCATCGAGCAGCCCATCCTCCAATTGGCTCCGATCGCGCAACGTCTGCGCGACGCGAGCTAGAAGGATGCTCGATTCGGTCTTTCAGGGAGGGCCACAGCACGTTGGCGAGCGGAGGCATCCGTGTATCACCTGTCGCCTTGGGGATCATCGACCTAATAGGACGTCGAACAGTGCTGTGTCCCCAGGTCGCTCCCGTCGTGACAAACCAACGTCGTAAGTCGCGCAGCGGTGTCTGGTTGTTAACCAGCGACTTCCCGATTCATCGCGCATTCTTTCTAAAGCCACAGACCACTTTCTAAAGCCACAGAACACGAGATTCAGGTGTCCGTGGACTTAGCGGCACCGAACAATTCCCGGGCGCGGTCGGGGAAGTTGGTGATGATGCCGTCCACGCCCCACTGGGCAAGTTGTTTCATGCGATGGGGGGAGTTCACGGTCCAGACGTTGACCTGCAACTGCTCGCGATGCAGCCGCGCGATGATTCGCGGATCGGTCACCCAGCGACTGCCCAGCCCGACTCCCTGCACGCTCACCGTCGATCGCAACTCGCGCAGACCAAGTTGGAAATCTTCGCCAAATAGTCCCCAACGCGGAATCTCGGGCGAGGTTCGCGAGATCACTTCCATCAGCTCGCGAGAAAATGAAAAGACGATCGTCTCGCCAACCATGCCCTCACGTTTGATAATCGCCGCAACTTTCCTGGCATCGACACGCTTCATCTCGATCAACAGAGTCGCGTGCCCCCGCACGGCCCGCAGAGCCTGGGCCAACGTCGGCACGTCGGGTTTGGCGGCGCGCAACTGCCGTAGCGTCACGCGATCGATGCGGTTGTCGAGCCCGCACAGCCGTTGGAGGCGATAGTCGTGAAACACCACGACTTGCCCATCGGTCGTTTCCTGAACATCGATTTCGACCAGATCCGCGCCAATCTTGATCGCGGCGCGGATGGCGGCCAACGTGTTTTCGGGATAACGGCTGCTGAAACCGCGATGTGCAATTACTCGGGGGACTGAATCCATGATCGGCTTCCATTCCATTCGGTTAAGTATTCGCGAAGCTGTCTCTCCAACATCGATTCCTGCCAGCCCAGTCGCTCCGTCATCACTCGACCCACTTGAGCGGCTGTCGCGGCACCACCATGCGGACTAAGGGCCAGACGCGTGCGTCGACGCATCACATCCGACAGGGTCACCGCCATCTCGGCATCGCAGGCGTGGACGATATCGCTTTCGAAGACGCGAGGCGAGTCCGATAACTGCTGCCCCGCAGGGTCGGGGCGATGTTGGGGCAACGGCAACTCCGCCGTACGGCACACGGATCGTTTGCGACTGAGCGTATCGCTCGCCAAGCAAACCGCTTTGTCGGCGATTGCGCGGAAGGTCGTATATTTGCCGCCCGCGACGGTCAACAGATTCTCGCCGGACAGAGCGATGCGTTCCTCGCGCGAGCGGCGCGATGGTCGCCGACCGGTGCTGCGCAGCAAAGCGCGAACGCCAGCGAAGCTGGTGATCACCGACTGTGGATCGATCGCGTGATCGGGAACGAGATTGCGTAGCTGACCCAACAGATAATCCACGTCGGCCGTCGTCGCTAGTACGTCGTCGGGCGACTGGGGGTAATCCGTGTCGGTGGTGCCCAGCAGCGACATGCTGTCCCACGGCAAGAGAAAAATCATGCGCTGATCGAGTCGCGATTGAAAGTAGACTCCATGTTCACGATTGACTCGCGGAATAATCAAGTGAACGCCCTTCGTCGGGCTCAGCGCGACTTCTTCGCGAGCACCGTGATGCCACCGCGCCACCCGTTCGATCCAAGGTCCGGCGGCGTTGACAAACAGTTTCGCTCGCACATCGAACGAGTCGCCGCTGACGTGGTCCAGCACCTGAGCCGCGTCGATACGACCATGCGTCTGCCGAAAGCCTTGCACTTCGCAGTAGTTCAGGCAGACCGCGCCCTGCCGATTCGCGTCCAGGATGGTTTCCAGACACAATCGCGCGTCGTCCATCTGGCAATCGTAGAACAACACGGCTCCGCGCAGTCCCGCGCGCGGCAGCGCCGGCTCTTCCGCCACCGCTTCCTCGGCCGAAAGCGTGCGATGCGGGGGCAAGACTCGTTGACGACGCGGTGTCAGCCAATCGTACAAGGACGTGCCAAGCCGAATGGTGGACAACGAACGCGGATCACCCTCGTAAACCGGCAACAGGAACGACAGCGGCTGCACGAGATGCGGCGCCATGGTGAGCAGGAGATTGCGTTCCCGGCACGACTCGGCGACCAGCCCAAACGCCAGTTGCTCCAGATATCGCAGGCCTCCGTGAGCCAGCTTGGTCGAGCGGCTCGAGGTGCCGCCTGCAAAATCGGCTTTCTCGACCAGCGCGACCGAGAGCCCTCGTAGCGCTGCATCGCGAGCGATTCCCGCTCCCAGAATGCCTCCGCCCAGGATGGCTAGATCAAAAGTCTTCTGCGTGAGCAAGGCAGCATTTCGGAGCATCGATTGATTCGCCATCACGTGAGATCATGACGCCGGTAATAGCTGGCCAGACGATCGGGCGACCAGCCGAGTCGATGGGCAATGAGCAGCATCCAGTTCCTGAGGGTCTGACCGACGACACCATGCCGCTGCCAACGACGCGCACCAACATAAAGTGGCCCCGGTAATAGTACGGGCCAAGCGATCCGCCGCAACTTCCTCATGAACAAGAGATCTTCCAGCAGCATGACCGATGGGAAACCGCCCAACGCGT
>JBGTHH010000805.1:0-7477 GCA_041746275.1 Pirellulaceae bacterium
GACAACACGAAGGCCGTCAGCATCACGCCCAACAACAACGTGGTCGGCGATTGGGAGAAACGACCCAGCACGCGTGAGGCAAACCACCGGTCGAGTCCCGTACGCGACATCCCCGCGGCCAAGACGAAACCGCCAAAGAACAGCCAGACCAAGGGATCGCCGATCACGACCACGAACGCTTCCCAATCGCGGTCGGTGCGCGCGAAGACTCCGCCCGGTCGACCCAGCAGCGCGATGCGCAAACCGATGATGAGAATGCCGACCGCAAATGCCGGGATCGCATCGGTCAGCCACAGCGCGGCGGCGAATATCAGAATGAACAACGCTCGGCGCGCCGCCGGCTCCAACCCGGTTGATTCCGGGACGACCAGCGATACCGACAACGCTGCCAGGAAGCAACCCACGAACAGCAGCAATTGCTTGGGAATCGACAGCCGCAGCAGTCCGATCGCGCTCCGCGCGTCGACATGCCGCGGGCCACGCGCGCGATGCGGCTTATCGTATCGATGCGAGGACATAGTTCGCGATCATCCGTGAGCTTCACTTCCATCGATCGACCGGGGACTCCGCCACCGTCGTTTGGACTAGCGTCGACGGCGTTCCTTCAACCGCACGGCCTTGCCCACGCGATCGCGCAGGAAGTACAACTTGGCGCGACGCACGACGCTCGAGCGTTTGACCTCGACCTTGGCAATGCGGGGCGAGTGGACGGGGAACTTACGCTCCACACCCTCGCCCGCCACAATCCGCCGGACAGTGAACATCTCGCGCGCCCCACCGCCGCTGCGGGCAATGACGGTGCCGCTAAAGATTTGAATGCGTTCCTTGTTTCCTTCGAGGATCTTGGTATGCACATCGACGGTGTCGCCGATCGAGAATTCCAAGGGATCTTCTCGCAAACAGGTCTTTTCCACCAGATTCATGACATCTTGGCTCATGGCTCGGTCCTTTCTCGATCACTATGTTCGATCACGTGTAGTTGATGACTCGGGCGGCTCCGACGAATCCTGCTTCAGCAGATCGGAACGCCGTTGTCGTGTTTTCAAGTAGCTTTGCTCGCGTCGCCAGCGGGCGATTTCCTCGTGATTGCCACCCAGCAACACCTCGGGAACCTGATGCCCGCGAAACTCCCTTGGTCGTGTGTACTGGGCACACTCTAAATGTCGATTACCTTCTGAAAATGAATCCTCGATAGCACTCTGTTCATCGCCCAGGACACCCGGTATCAGGCGAATCGCGGAATCGATCAACACCATCGCAGCCACCTCGCCACCGTTCAAGATGAAATCGCCGATCGAGATCTCATCGGGCTGCAAGATGTCCGTCACTCGCTGATCAAATCCCTCATAACGTCCACATAACAATAATAGACGGGGCTCGTGAGCCAGCTCCTCGATGATCGGCTGGCTGAGCCGGCGTCCTTGGGGAGTAAGCAGGATCACTCGTCCCGGGCTGCTACCTTCCTTCTGGATCTCCTCGACGCTCTCGATGACAGGTTCGACACACAGGACCATTCCAGGCCCACCACCATACGGCCGATCGTCGACCTTGTGGTGTTTGTTGGTGGACCACTTGCGCATGTCGTGAATGGCGACTTGTACAAGCGATCGTTCAATCGCTTTGTGCAACAAACTTTGGCTCAGATATCCGGTAAAGATCTCTGGAAACAAAGTCAGTACGTCGAATCGCATCGACTACTCTTGATTCTCTTCGGTTGCAGGCTCGGAGCCCACATCGGCATCCGTCTCGGTCGCTTCGGCAACCACGGGCTCGGGTGCCTTGGGTTTGGGAATGGGCACGGGTGGTGGAGCGGTCGGCTTGTTGAGCTTAAGCCGCTCGGCGGCCAGACGCTGCTGTTCGAGATGCGTGCCGTTGGTGCCGTACTTCTTGATCAGCACCCCGACCTTCTCGCTCGGCTGCGCCCCGACGCTTAACCAGTAGTCAATGCGATCGGTCTTCAACGTGGCTCGGGCATCGGTTTCCTTGACCAGCGGATCGTAGTGACCCAGGTACTCGATGACCTTGCCGTCGCGCGAAGCACGCTGATCGACCGCGACCACGCGGAAGAACGGCTGATGCTTGCGACCCAATTTCTTCATCCGAAGTCGAACTGCCATGAAATCTCCCTTTAAATCGATTTAGTTGTCTGGTGCGACGTCCGCACCACGATGAATTCGCTGGGCACGGCCCGAGCGACGGCTGTTTGGTTCTATGGTTGACGTGGGTTGCCACCCTCAAAGTCATCTTGTTCGTCGCCCCCGCGTCCCTGCCGCTTCACGCGCCGCAGTTCTCGCTCGCGCTGCTTTTTGAGTTTGGCTTTTTCCTTGGGGCTAAGGCGTTTGCCCGTGTTCCCCTTGGGCTTCATGAGCATGTTGCCCCCCGGGTTCAACGCGCCGCTCTGCTGGAGCTCACGAATCGCTTGCATCCGACCGGCCATGCCTTTTCCCGCCATGCTCTTCATGATGGGAGCCATGGTGTCGTACTGCTTGACTAACTGATTCACTTCCGAAGCCTGGACTCCCGCGCCCATCGCAATGCGATTCCGCCGGCTGGGATCAATGACCTTCGGATTGCGGCGTTCGATTGTGGTCATCGAGTTAATGATGCCGATCAAACGTCTGGAATCGGCTTCCGCATCGACCTCGCCCATCATCTTGGTCAGATCTGCCATGCCGGGCATCATGCCGAGCAGTTTTTGCATCAGACCGGGCTTGGCGAAGTGTTCGAGCTGCGTCTTAAAATCGTCGAGCGTAAACTCGCCCGCGCGGATTTTTTCCTCGAGCTCTTGCTGCTGCTTCTCGTCGACCACTTGTCGGACTTGGTCCACCAAGCCGACGATGTCGCCCAACCCCAAGATGCGGCTCGTCATGCCTTCCGGTCGGAACGGCTCGAGAGCATCCAGGTGCTCGCCGGTTCCAATAAACTTAATCGGAACTCCCGTGACATGCTTGACCGATAGCAAGGCGCCGCCGCGCGTGTCGCCATCCAGCTTCGTCATGATGACGCCGTCCAGCTCCAAAGCGTCATTAAACGCTTGGGCACTCAGCACGGCATCTTGTCCCGTCATCCCGTCCACAACGAAGTACACTTGGTCCGGGGACACGCGCGCGTCGATCCGCTTGAGCTGCTCCATCAATTCGGCGTCGATCGCCAACCGGCCAGCCGTGTCGAGGATGACGACTTGAACGCCCTCGCGTTTGGCCTGCTGAATGGCGTCCTGACAGACCTTGACCGGATCTTGGGCACCCTTCTCGGAGTAGACCGGCACACCGAGCTGCTCGCCGATCACATGCAATTGATCGATGGCGGCTGGACGCTGCAAGTCAGCCGCAACCAGTAGTGGTTTAACTTTATTATTCAGCAGCAATCGGGCCAGCTTGCCACAGGTAGTTGTCTTGCCCGACCCCTGCAAGCCGCAGAGCATAACGATCGTCAGTTCGCCCCGCAGGTGGAGCGAGGAATCCACGGGCCCGAGGATCTTGTTCAGCTCGTCACGGACGATCCCGACAACTTCCTCACTGGGATTCAGCGACAACAGGACTCGTCGGCCCAGCGCCTGTTCACTGACCGCCGCCATGAAGTCCTTGACGACATCGTAGCTAACGTCCGCCTCCAACAGCGATTGCTCGACCAACGCCAAGCCGTCGCGCATATTCGCTTCCGTCAACTTACCCTTGCCGCGCAAGGATTTCATCGCCGAGCGAATGCCGTCTTGGAGCGATTCGAACATTAGAACGCTTAAACCCGATTCACAAAGGACTTAGGATCTATGGGGCGATCCCAGTCGCCGATAGAGAAAACGAGTATTTTAGACAGCACACGACAACCGTGTAAAGGGAGCGTGAGACCCCACGGGAAGGCGGTCACACGCCAGTCTTCGATTTGACCTGGAATCTTGCGGCGGCTTGCGGTAAGGTTTCGCCCCCAAGCCTCGTCTCGCTCCGATCTGTGATCACGAGCGTCGGTGGGGAAGTCGCCAATCCGTGTTCAGCAGGATGCTGTTCCATTGCCCAGGGAGGGGCGTTGTGCGTAGCTCATCATTTCTCGTCATGGCCGGCCTGTTAGGCGCGGCGGGTTGGTTCTTCCTCCAAAACTTCCATATCGAAGGTCTGGACGGAATCCAAGTCAAGAAGAAAGACGAGTCCACGACCTTTCCGGTCAGCTCGCGCGCCGACGAGGTGCCAGCCTTCCAACCGGGAGAGACGATCAAGATCGCGACGTTCAATATCCAAGTCTTTGGCCAGAGCAAACTTGGCAAGCCCCACGTCATGGACCTGCTGGCGCGGATCATTCGTCAATACGACGTCATCGCCATCCAAGAGATTCGATCATTGGACCAAGACGTCTTGCCGCGCTTCATCGAGATCATCAATGCGGCCAACCGGCAGTACGACTTCGTGATCGGCCCGCGGCTCGGTGACACGCACAGCAAGGAACAGTACGCTTATATCTTCGATCGCCAAACGATTGAGGTCGATCGCACATTTCTATACACGGTCCACGACCCCGACAATCTCCTGCATCGCGAACCGCTCGTCGGTTGGTTTCGTGTCCGTGGTCCGCCCCCGGATCAGGCGTTCACCTTCACGCTGGTCAACGTCCACATCGATCCCGATGTGGTGGCGACCGAGATGTCGGTCATGGATGACGTATATCGCGTCGTGCGAGATGACGGTCGCAACGAGGATGACGTGATCATCCTGGGCGACTTCAACACGGACGATCGCAACCTGGGCGAGTTGGGACAGATTCCGGGAATCACCACTGCCATTGCCGGGCTTCCCACGAATGTGCGCCGCACGAAGCAGTATGACAACATCATCTTCCACAGCCAAGCAACGCGGGAGTTTGTCGGCCGCTCGGGCGTGTTCGACTTTCTGCGCGAGTACAACTTGAGCATCGAAGAGGCGTTGGAAGTCTCGGACCACTTTCCTGTATGGGCCGAGTTCAGCATCTATGAAGGCGGCACGCCCGGCTACGTCGCGGCACGCCCCACTCGTTAACGATCCATGACCTCGTGCGTTGTCCAGGCTAAACGTTGGAGTACAGCCTTTAGGCTGCCCATTACCGGCTAAAGCCGGAACTCCAACCCGAAGATTTATCCCATCCGATCCTTCACTCCGCGAGATGCTGTCGTCGCAATGTCTCCTCCCACAATTTCTGTGCAAGCTGTACGGCTTCGGGCCGCGCGGTGATCGTGCCTTCAAGTTGCGCATCGCGGACTTCGCTAAGCAGTTGCTGGTAGGCGGGACCGGGAGGGATGCCGGCTTGTTTCAAATCGTCGCCGGTAATCAGCGGCAACGGATTGCGTTCCGCTTCGGGCAAGGCCAGTTTTACACGGCAATCGTCCACGGCACCGCAATCCCGGTGGATGACCAGCGCGACCGCCTCGCAATAGTCCAACAACTCGTCGGCGTGCGGCAGGATCAGCACGCGTTGCAGACGCGGCCACGGGATCGTCCGCGCGGCGAGGATCGTCGATTCGTGCTCCAGGCAACTACGCACCGTCTCCAGTTCCATGTTCGAGACGCGCCACTGGCGGCAAATCGATTCGACCGTATCGTTAGACGGACCAGCATGGTGAATGGCACGCAGCAGGATTGCCAGCGCGACGCTAAACGTCGGCTGCCTTAAGGCAGCCAGCAAGTCTAAGGTGATTGGCCAAACCTCGGTGTCGAGAGACGCTTGCGGGAGGATCCGCGACAAGAGATTAGCTTCGACCAGCAACTCGACGCCGCGGCGGCGCTGCCCGTGAGTCAACACGCGTTTCATCTCGGCCGTAATCCGCTCGACACTGACCACTCGCAATTCTCCCGCATGTTGCCTGATGGCCTGGAAAGTTTCGGGGTGGATGGCGAAGTCGAGCGTCGCCGCGATCCGAACGGCGCGGAGCATACGCAGTTTGTCCTCTCGAAATCGCTCGTGCGGGTCGCCGATCGCGCGAATGATCCGAAGCTGCAGGTCGTCTCGACCACCGACATAGTCGATCACGTGGTCGTCGATGGGGTCGTAGAACAGACCATTGACGGTGAAGTCGCGACGTTTGGCATCTTCGCGCGCGTCGCTGAACGAGACGCTATCGGGACGACGACCATCGCTATAGGCCGCGTCGCAGCGGAACGTCGCGATCTCGATCTGTCCGGACTGTTTCGGCCCGAGCACCGTGATGACTCCGAAGGCCGCGCCGATGGCCAAAGTTCGGCGATGGCCAAAGACGGCGCGGATTTCATCGGGAGTGGCATTGGTGGCGATGTCGTAGTCCTTGGGCTGCAGCCCCAACAGTTGGTCGCGCACGCAACCACCGGCCCAGAGCGCTTCGTAGCCCGAGGCTCGCAATTGGGAAACCAATTGAATGGCGAACTGTCGCGATTGCACGGGATCAAGGGGCATCATCGGGACCGACTTGAGAATAAACAAACGATCGGCTGGGTTGCCGATCCGCTCCGAAGCTGTGAAAGAATTGGGACAGGCTCCTACGGTAAATCCCCGATTTTCTGATCAATGCGTGTGAGCCGATGGCGCTAGCCGCGGGCCTTACACGATCCTACGGTAAATTACGAATTTGCTGATCGATGCGTGATCCCGCGGCCTGAGCCTCGTCGATCGGCAAGCCAGCCGTCATGCCGGGACGCAGGTGACCGACGTGACTGAGCCAAGCGTCATGCAGCACGCGTTGGCGTTGTGCGACGAGTTTGATCAATTCCGGCTCGACGGTAGCAGGCGTCTGTCCTAAGGCGGCCAAGATGCTGGTGGCCAAGACACGATGGCCTTCGTCGTTGACATGCACGCCATCCGGAGACATGGTGAACTTGTCGTCCGTCCGACGCTTTTCGCTTACGTGGTGCGTGACGGGCGTATGCAGGTCGATGACCAAATCCACGCGTTCCCGCTGCGTCATGATCCAATCGGCGTAACGTTTGAGCACGTCATCATAGTTCTCGTAGATGGCGAAATAGGCGTACTTTTCCGCACCGGCGGGAAGCAAGTTGCCTTTGTTTCGTAGCGGCAGGGGATCGAACGCGGGCGGTGTCATGAGCACCAACTTGGCTCCGGTGGCCTGCACTTTCTCGATGATGCGATTGATCCCTGCCTGATAGGCGGCAAAGCGTTCTTCGCTGAACGGATGATAGATGCCATCGTTCATGCCGTAGCAGACAAAAACCACGTCGGGCTTGGTCAGCGCCAACGCGCGATCAAGCCGTTCCTGAACGGTCGGACGTGGAAAAGGATGATCGGGTTCGGACAATCCGCTGCACGTTTCGCTAGGCAAGCCCAGGTTGATCAAGTTCGGAACTTGTTTGGGATGCACAACTCGCAGATGTGCTTCAAGCTGAGTGATGTAGCCGCCCGCGTGCGTGATCGAGTCGCCCAGGAACAACACACGCTGGGTGGGGCCGAGTAAGGCGACATCCTCGGCCGCCATTCCGGAAACGGCGAGCAATAGTAGCGAAAAGCAGATCCCGGTGGTGTTCGACCA
>JBGTHH010000806.1:0-8808 GCA_041746275.1 Pirellulaceae bacterium
CGCATCAACGGGCACATTGGGCGCGATCATTGGCCCGAGGCGTGGTCGCTGGTCATGGCCGGTTGCGGCATTCGCCCTGGCATCACGGTGGGAGCCACCAATGCGCTGGGGACCTTTGTCGAAACCGAGGAATTCGACATCGGGCATCTATTCCACACTTGGTTTCGGGCGTTGGGGATCAACAGCGAGCGGCTCGAGTACGACAACGCTGGCCAACCGTTGCCAATCGCACACGATGACATGCAGGCCGTGGAAGAACTGCTGGCTTGACCGCTCTCCCGTCCGAACAACCTGTTGAGCAAGGGGACTGACCCTTTGGAGACTGATGATGACCGAAGACATGAAAGACTTGCTGCAACGCTTCGAGCCCAAGGAATTCGCCGTCGCCACGGCCGATCCGCAAGTCCTCGCGGCGCGATTCAGTCCCAGCGGCGATTGGTTGGTCGCGGGCGGCTACGACGGACGCGTCAGGCTGTGGGACGTGAGGACCGACGAACCGCGCGAATTACCGGCGCTCACCGGGCACCATGGCTGGGTGCAAACCTTGGCGTTTTCGTCAGATAGCCAGCGACTTGTGACCGCCGATTCATGGGGCCAGTTATCTCTCTGGAATCTGAGTGGCGAGCAGCCTCAACTCGCTTGGAGCCAGGCGACGGCACACGATGGTTGGCTGCGCGAGGTTGACATCAGCGCCGACGGCCAGCACGTTGTGAGCTGCGGTCGTGATGCGATGATTCGACTGTGGTCCGCCGTCGATGGCACACGTTTGCAGGAACTGACAGGTCACACAGCCGATGTGTATTGCGTCCGCTTTCATCCCCAACAACCGCTGCTGGTCTCGGCGGATGAACGCGGCTGGGTCAAGGTGTGGGATCTCGCCACGGGGCAGTTCCAGCGGCAATTCGATGCCAGCCTGCTGTACTTGGAACACCGGTTGCAAGATGTCGGCGGCGTCCGCAGCCTGGCCCTCGACAGCACTGGCGAGACGCTGGCGGTCGGCGGCACCATTCCCAAGAACGGCGGCACCGTGCAGGGCACGCCTTGCATCCTGGTGTTCGACTTTGCCAGCGGTGAACTGCGGCACACACTGAAGCTTGGTGATCCCAACCACTGCTTTGTTCACGACCTGGGTTGGCATGTGGCGGGGTTCCTCATGGCGGTGACCAGCGGCACGCCCGGCCAAGGCCAGTTGCTGTTCCAACGTCCCGCGGATGAAACGCCATTTTTTCTGACCACGAAGCTGCCCAATTGCCATAGCCTCAGCCTGCATGAGCCCACGCGACGTTTGGCTGTCGTGACGACGAATCGCGGCAGCAATGGCAATGGACGGCAACTAGATAAGTCGGGTGCCTACGCGGGCAATCACTCGCCCATCCATCTCTTTCGGCTGCCCTAAGGCACGCCCTGCTTTGTCGGCTCGGCCGACCTAAGGGAGGCGGAGCCTCGCAGGCAGTGGGTTACGAGGCGGAGCACCGTTACCGGAAAAGGCAAATACCAAGTACCAAATGCCAAATACTGCGGTGAACCGTGAGCTGTCGCACATCGGCCGGTCAGTAGTCCGAGTTAGCGCAGTTTTACGGCGCGTTTGAGTCCGGCGGTGCCTCCCACGAAGGCATGCGTTCCGTCGGGAGCGAGGGTCACGCTGTAAAGCCAACCTTCGATTAACGTGAGATCACGGATGATGCGCAGTGTGTCTGGATCGATCTCGCGCAAATGACCGTCCTCGCAAGCCGCTAGGAGTGTCGCCCCATCATCGGTCCACGCGATATCGAGCGCTGGGCTGGGCAGCTTGATGAAGCTCAGCATGCGGCCGCGCAATGGCCACCAGAAGCGAACGGTGTGATCGGCACTGGAGGACGCCAGTACCAACGGCACCTCGGCGCGTTCCGGTCGCAAAGCGATCGCGTGGATGACGTCGGTGTGATTGCTCAGCGTGCGTAGCAACTCGTTCTGGGGCTGTCTCCAGACTCGCAAGGTATTATCGCGGCTGCCCGAGACGAAATGCCCGTCGGAGGTGAACGCGATGGCGGTCACATCACGTGAGTGGCCGGTGAGCTGACGTTGGAGTTGAGCGGCGCGATTGAACACCGTGATCGCGTGATTGGGTCCGGCGAGTGCCACGCTTTGGCTATCGGCCTGCCAAGCGATTTGATAGAACACATCCGCCCCGGCGGCACGGTAGTGCATGGGCTTGCGAATGGACGTATCATAGAATTCCGCCGCGCCGGTTTCCGCCGGGCGACCGCCCGCAGCCACGAACAGACTGCCATCCGGTGAAAAGGCCAAGGCGTGAATGTGCGTCAGTCGGGAGGGGAGCGCCCGCTGCAATTTGAGATCGGGCCAAGAATGGATCTCCAACCCGCGTTGCGAGCCCACAATAATCGACGAGCCATCGGGCACAAAGGCGGCGGCCGTGATCGGAGGTTCGGCGGCAGCCACGGGCCAAGCGACGATCAGGCTGAGGATGAATGTCGGCAAACAACGCATGAGAACTTCAAGGCGTGCCGACGACCGAACAGCCGTTGGCGGCGATTCCATGGGTTAATGGTTCCAACAAAACTCGGTGCTGTTGATCAGAATCCAGTATAGGTCCGTCAGTTGTTCGCTACGAACATCGCGGCGCGTACCAGCGAGCCGTTGTTGAAAGTGTTCTCGTTCAGCGGGCGACGGCAAACGCGTGAGCACGGTCAAATAAGTCGTCTCGATGGCCTTCTCATCGGTGGGAGCGAGCATCGCGATGCGTGCCGAGGCGTTGAACAGCGGGTTGTTGGCAGTGCGATCCTTGACCATTTCACCATTCATCATGAGCAACCGCTGGGCGATCGTCCCCGCGCGGTCGTTGAATTCGTCCTCGCCCGTGTCGCCATAGCGTTGAATGAAGCCGTTCTGTTCAGCGAAGCGACGAATCTGTTCGATGATGTGGGAATTGGCGTCGATCGTGGTGAGCGAAGCCGATTGCAGGATCCCGCCCGCCATTTGCTCGGGTCGCAGGCGCGTGAGCGGAAAGACGGCCCACGCGTCTTCGTGAGTCGACGTCACCTCGAAATCGGCTCGGCTGTCGAGTTGGAATGCGTGTGTCCCCGCGATCACGCGAACAAGTCGCGCGAGATCAAAGCCGTGTTCAATGAGATCGTCGGCCAAGCTTTCGAGACCCGGAGGATAATCTCCATGCAGTGGAATCTCGTCGATGGGCTCGACCAGTGGCTTCCCAAACATCAACGCCCAGGCGCGATTGACGATGGCACGGGCAAACGGTCGATTTTGGGAACTCGTTACCCAAGCCGCCAGCTTCTCGCGCTGCGTCCCAGTCTCCGGCAGCAACTCGGCAAGATAAGGCGCAGCGGGTTCGACCGGCTGAGTGGCATCGGCGTGAAGATACTGATACTCATAAGCGTCGTCGCTGTCGGTGATGCCCAGCAGCGAAAAGCGGGCACCTCCATAGAACGCGGCCAAGTGGTGGAAGTCGCTTTGCAGTCCATCGCGCGGCGTTTCAGGCGTGCCGAGTCGGACGGTGCCCAGATGGTCATCGTGACACTGCAGGCAATCGATGCGCATGCCCAGGAAGGCGCGGGTGGTTCGACCCGCCAAGCGAATCGCATCGGGCTTGTTCTTCGGTTCCTCGTCGAGCGTGACGGTCAGGAAATTCACCGACGGCGAATTCGTCCACAGCCCTTGATCGCTGATCAATTGTCGCACGAGTTGGTCGTAGGGTTTGTTTTCCAGCAATTGATCGCTCAGCCACGTCACAAAGCGGCGGCGACGAAAGACGATGAACGGACCATTGTCGGTGCCCACATAGGCACGGGCCAAGCGTTCCGCGACGTAGTCCGCATAGCGTCGATCCTCCAACAGTCGCGAGACCCACCAATCCAGCCGTTGGTCATCGGGAAGCGATTGCAAAACGCGAACTTCCTCCAACGATGGAATGGTCCCGGTCAAACCCAGCGATAATCGCCTGGCCACCGTCAGGGAATCGGCTGGCGGTGCCGGCTCGAGTCCCTTGGCTCGCCATGCCTCCTCGAACTCGTGATCGATCGCCGAGATGACGTCGCGAAACTCGGGGCGTTCGTATCGCGACTCGTCAAACGTGCGCGGATGGGTGATGGCCGTAACACTCAGCAGACGCGCCGTCACGACTGCGACACCGACGAGACTCAAGGCGACAAATAAGAGGTTACGCAGCCACACGGCGAAGACTCCTCGATAAAAAACTCGGAGTAGTTGAAACGCTCACGACCTCGGAGCAGGTATTAACCCGTGCTGTTACGGTCAATGATACCTCCGGCCTGCTCCGTGGGTTTCGGTGTGCGTTCGACCACCTGTCTCCCTATTCAACTTGTTTCTCGCGGTTATGGGAAGTCTGGATTTGCCAATCGCGGTTGTTTTGCTTAGGATCGCAGGCAGAATGAGGTACGACGATAATGACCATGCCCGACTCCGCCAGTGATTCCCATCGTTCCTCGGCAGGCAGCGTGGACGTGCTGGCCGAGGAGACTTTTCTTTCCGCGTTGGCCGCTAGTTCGGTGCCCCCCGTCCGTGTCTATAGCGCGGAAGAGATTGACGAACAGGTCGAGGTGATTGATGAACGCAGCTTGCCCGTAAAGCTGTGGCATCGACTCTGCTCGGGATTGGAGTGGCTCTTCGGATTGGTCAGCGTCATCGCGGGGCTCGCGCTGCTGGCATCCATTCCGATCTTCCAGTTGCTGTCGTTGGGGTACTTGCTCGAAGTCAGCGGGCGCATTTCCCGTAGCGGTCGAGTACGTGATGGATTCATCGGCATTCGTCCCGCGGCACAACTGGGAAGTATCGTCTTGGGAACCTGGTTGATGCTGTGGCCGATTCGGCTCGTGTCGAGTTTTTGGCAGTCGGCCCAATTGATTGACGCTCACAGTGGAGTCACGGCGGCCTGGCGCATCGGGCTGTTGCTGTTCACTCCATTGATGCTCAGCCACATCATGTTGGCTTGGACATGCGGAGGCAAGCTTCGACATTTCTTTTGGCCCGTGCTGGCTCCACTATTTTTCGCGATGTGGACGCTCCGACGCGTGGTGTCCAGCCGGATACTTCGACCGCTCGTGGGGCCGGTGGTAGGCACGATTTCTCCGAGGCTGTTAAAAGATCTCACGACCGTGCCGCTCCTGACGGCTTGGTTTCCTCCCGCCATCTTTTGGTCGGGTCTGCGTCAAGGTCGCATCTACGCGACGACGCGCGATGCCGTCTGGAAGTTTGTGTCGAACATGCGGCCCCACTACTATTTCTGGTTGGGATTACAGGGCTTTGTGGGAGCCATCACGTGGTTGTTCGTGCCGATCTTGTTAATCATCGCCACGACGAATCTACGTCTGGATGATCGCGAAGCGGCCCAAGGCTTGGGAGCCATCGCGGGGTTGCTCGGCTCGTTGTTGTTGGCGGTCGTGATCTTGTACCTGCCGTTCCTCCAAGCCCACTTCGCGGCGGAACGACGGTTTGTCGCGATGTTCGAGTTGGGCACGGTGCGCAAGATGTTCTTGCGAGCTCCGCTTGCGTTCTGGTTCGCGTTGTTCGTCACGTTGGGATTCTCCCTGCCGCTGTATCTCCTCAAGATCGAATACATTCCGCGCGAGACGGTATGGTTGCCCAGCATTGTCTTCGTGGTCTTTATTCTGCCGGCGCGCATCGTTACGGGCTGGGCGGTGGGCCGGGCGCGGCGACGAACGGAACCGCGATTTTTTTTATCGCGTTGGGGAGCCCGGCTAGCGGCGTTGCCCGTGGTGTTGTTTTACGTGCTCATCGCGTACTTCACCCAATACCTGTCGTGGTACGGTTCATTCAGCTTGTTCGAGCAACATGCGTTTCTCACGCCGGTGCCCTTCCTGGGGCTGTGATAAGCAGCAACGGTCACGAAATAACTTCCCCGTCTTCCCGGCGATCATCACGACGGAGCGTGCTGGCTACTTTGCATTTGAGGAAGTTATTTCGTGACCGTTGCGAAGCAGCGAGTCGACGTGAGGTTGCTTCGGGAGGTTTACGAGCGGCGGATGGGCGAGCTACCATAAGGGACGCGGCTGGGCCGTGGCGATCGACTCGCCCTATTTCAAGGAAGCACTCATCGGAAACACGTATGCCTCCACGCAACTTGACCATCATCTTCTTTACCGCCATCCTGTCACTGTTGTGCTACCACAAAGTCGAACGCAACCGTTACGCTGCGGGCGTGGCCAGTGCGATTGACTTGGTCTCGCACTACTACGTCGAAGAAGTGGATTCACGCAAGCTCTTTGAAGATGCCTTGGCCGGCATGGTTTCCGGCTTGGATCAATACTCGGGGTACATCAGTCCCGATACGTTGAATCAGATGAATGCCAGCCTGGATCAAGAGTTTGGCGGCGTGGGCGTCGAGGTCGAGAAAAAGGAGGTGAATGAGCCGCTGACGGTGCTCAGTCCGCTTGTGGGTACTCCCGCCTACCGCGCGGGAATTCAAGCCGGCGATCGCATCCTGCAAGTGAATGGCGAAAGCTTGCTCGGAGTGCATCTGATCGATTCGGTGAAGATGATGCGCGGCAAGCCCGGCTCGGAAATCCGCCTATTGGTCGAGCGTCGCGACCGGGACGAGCCGTTTGAAATCACGTTGAAACGCGAGATCATCAAGGTCGACTCGGTTTTGGGAGATACGCGTCGCGCCGATGGATCGTGGGATTTTCATTTGGAGGAGAACCCGCGTATCGCGTACCTGCGCCTCTCGACTTTCGGCCAGCATACCGTGGCCGAGGTCACCAGGGTGTTGACCGCGAACGGCTCTAGCGTCAAGTTTGACGCCATCCTGCTCGACTTACGAGGTAACGCGGGAGGGCTGTTGGATGCGGCAGTCGAAATGTGCGATCTGTTCCTGGACGGCGGACGCATCGTCAGCACCAACGGTCGTGATGGGAAACTGCGAAGTAGTTACGAAGCTCGGCAGGGCGTGTTGATTCCCCACGACATCCCGATGGTGGTGCTCGTCAATAACTTCTCGGCCAGCGCCAGCGAAATTGTGGCGGCTTGCTTACAGGACCACCAACGCGCGATCGTCGTCGGGGAACGCACGTGGGGCAAGGGAACGGTGCAGAACATTTTGGATCTGGAAGGCGGTCGGAGCGCGATCAAGCTGACGACGGCGACCTACTGGCGACCAAGCGGGCGGAATATTCATCGACTGAAGGATGCTACCGACGACGATGCGTGGGGCGTCGAGCCTAACGAGGGTTTCGTTGTCAAACTGACCGAAGACGAATTGACCAAGCTCTTCCAGCTTCGTCGCCAACGCGATCGATATCAGGACAATTCGACGATCCCACCCGCGGAAAGTCCCACAAGCGACAGTCCCGTCGGCGAGAGTCCGGCCGACGAAGTGGATGACGCGGTAGACGAAATGCCATTCGAGGATCGCCAGCTTCGCCGGGCGATCGATTACTTAAAGCAGAAACTCCACGAACGGGACGCGAGTACGCCCACCGCTTGATCGCACGACTGTCGGTCCATTCGATCGACGCAACAATCATGCGCCCGGCGCATGGCGCGCGACGACAGGGAGTTGGCTTAACCAGGGACGCATCTCGGCGGCCAGGAAAAACGATCCGGTCACACAGACGAGATCTTCCTCGTGGGCCGTCGCTTGATACGACTTCCACGCTTCCTCAGGCGAGTCGCACGACGTGATGCACGGCCACGGTTGTTGTTGTTGGCTCAGGACTTTCTCCGACAGGCTGACGAGCTTGGACGGTTCGACGGCGCGAGGGTTGTCGAGGTAGCGGGTCAGGATCACGTTATCAAATCTGGGCAGCAAGCGTTGCAACATGCCGGTCACATCCTTGTCACGCGTGGCGGCAAAGATCAGCGTCTTCCGCCGCGAGGAAAACGAGGCGTCCAAGGCCGCCAGCAACGCCTCGATCGAAGCGACATTGTGCGCGGTGTCCAACACCACCGTGGGTTGACGCGAGACCACCTCGATCCTCGCCGCGCAACGGGCCGCTGCCAATCCGCGCCGAATGGCCTCGTCGGGAATATTCCAGCCCTGAGTTCGCAAGCTTCGTAAGGTGGCGATCGCCAGCGCGGCATTGGCGGCTTGATGTTCGCCCAGCATCCGCAGCGAGACCGACTCCAAGCCGCGTGTCTTTCCGGGTGCTAGATCGCGGAAGTCCAACAGCCCTCCCGAGCTGGATGCTTCGGAGGACGACGGGGACCGATATTGGAAGGCAAAATCCTCGTCCAGGAACTGAAACGGCGCGTCGAGTTCCCGTGCCCGCCGTTTGATCACCTCGGCAGGTTCTGGCTGCGTAACGCAGCAGATTAGAGGAATCCCAGGTTTAATGATGCCTGCCTTTTCACCGGCGATTGCCGCTAAAGTGTTACCGAGTTGTTGGGTATGATCGAAACTAATCGTCGTAATGACCGTGATGCTGGGACAGCAGACATTGGTCGAGTCCAGTCGCCCACCCAAGCCAACTTCCACGACGGCGGCTTCGACGCGCTGGCGAGCGAATTGAACCATCGCCATGGCTGTGGTGATTTCAAAAAACGTGGGACGACTGGACAGTCCCGCCACGGGTGGACTTTGGTCCAAGGCGTCGACGGCTGGACGAACCCAGTCGACCAACTCGATCAGGTCCTCCGGCGAGCACTCCATACCGCCGATGCGAATTCGCTCCTCCAATCGCTTCAGATGGGGCGAGGTATAGAGCCCGGTGCGATAGCCGGCCTCCTGCAACACCTCGGCGATCATCGTCGCCGTCGACCCCTTCCCCTTGGTGCCGGCGATATGGATCGTACGTAACGACTCCTGCGGATTGCCCA
>JBGTHH010000807.1:0-3671 GCA_041746275.1 Pirellulaceae bacterium
GAGATCGTTTGTTGAGCCCCGATCGGCAAGGCCATGTCCAGGTAGGCGTGTTTGCGCAAATGGGGTGCCACGAACTCGTGTCGAGCCGTCTGGCGCAGGGCATCGAGCACACGGGCATCTTTGACGCCGGCTCCCGCCACCGCGTCTTCGACCATTTTCGTTCGCGCTGCTTCGTATTGCGCCTCGGTCTGTGCCTGAGTCGTCGATATACCCGCCGCGAGACTCGCGAGGAGTGTCAGTGTCATGATCAGCCGCGGTTGTTTCGGTCCGTCCTGCATGGAAGTGGTCCCCTACCCTTGCGTTTCCTTACGGTTGTGACTTAGGTCCGTCGGTCACTCAGAGTCTGTCCGAACAAGGGTCAGGCCCTCTCCGACAAGGCCAAGAACCGACTGAAATCAACTCGCCTCCAACGGGTCAGACCCCTTTTCGGACAGGCACTTAGTATACCCTTATCGAGTCGCCGTGCGGGGGCTTGCGTCGCGTCGATGGGTTTGAAAAACTGCAGACCGCCAACATCGACATCAGCGTGCCGCTTGTCGCCAAGCCTCCGACAACGTGGCAACCTCATTCACTACCATTTCCCAACTCCCAGAAGGATGCCTCATGCGAACCAATCCCGTCAAAGAAAAACTGCAGCGAGGCGAGCCGTCGTTCGGCACATGGTTGGCGCTCGGCGACTTGTATGCCACGCGTGTGATCGCGCGGTTGGGCTTTGATTGGTTGACGGTCGATATCGAGCATTCCGCCATCGACTGGTCGCAAGCCACCATGCTGTTTGGGGCGATCGCCGATGCCGGTTGCGTTCCCTTGGCGCGCGTTCCCGAGGGCTCGCATCACTACATCAAACGGGTGCTCGATGCCGGAGCGTGGGGGATTGTGGTGCCGATGGTCGACACGGTCGAGCAGGCGAAAATCGCCATCGCCGCCGCCAAGTATCCACCAACCGGTAATCGCAGCGTGGGCGGTGGCATGCATGCCATGAACTTCGGTGCCGAAGCCGGTGAGTACTATCAGCGAGCGAACGACGAGATCTTGGTGGTCTTGCAGACGGAGAGTCCGCTGGGCGTCGAGAACGCTCCCGAGATCTACAGCCTGCCCGGTTGCGATGCCATCTTCATCGGTCCCAATGATCTGCGGTTTCAGATGCGCGCTCCCGATGGCACGTTCCCGACCGCTGAAGAGCACGAAGCCATGATTCAGCGGGTGATCGAAGTCGGCAAGCAAGTCGGCACACCCACCGGCATTCATGCCATGGATCCCGAATCGGCGTTGGAACGCGTGGAACAAGGCATGCAGTTCTTGGCCGTCGGCAGCGATCTGCGAATGATGACGTTCAAGGCCCAAGAGATCCTCAAGACCCTGCACCCTTCGCAAGCCACCAAGGATGTCGCTCGATATTAGGCTTGTTGACTACGCCCTCACTCGCCGTGATCCGCCATGAGCGTTTATCTGATCGCCACACTCGATACCAAAGGGGCCGAGGCGGCGTTTTTGGCACAATGCTTGAAACAGCTTGGGATCGCGGTGACGATCGTCGATACGAGCTGCGTTGGCGAAGCGGCCTTCACCGGCGACGTGACCGCGGATGCCGTCTTTCGCGCGGCCGGAACTTCGCTGACTGACGTTCGTGCTCGCAATGATCGGGGAGCGGCTGTTACGCAGGCAGCGCAAGGAGCTACTCAAGTGCTCGCCGCCGCCTTCCAACGCGGTGACGTCCAGGGCGTGTTGGGACTGGGTGGTTCGGCAGGTACGACCATCGGCACGTCGGCCATGCGCGCCTTGCCGTTGGGGTTGCCCAAACTCATGGTCAGCACCCTGGCCTCGGGTGACGTCCGACAGTACGTCGGTGATAAAGACATTATGATGCTCAACTCCGTCGTCGACATCGCGGGCCTCAATCGCATCAGTCGCGCCGTGCTGTCGAATGCCGCGGCGGCGATGGCAGGCATGATCCAACATCGTGTGCCGATTGCGGACAACGATAAACCGCTGGTGGCAGCCACCATGTTTGGCGTGACCACACCGTGTGTCCAGCGCGCACGCGAGGTGCTGGAGGCTGCCGGTTATGAAGTGTTGGTGTTTCATGCTACGGGCAGCGGTGGCCAATCGATGGAATCGTTGATCCGCGAGGGCTTGTTCGCGGGAGTGCTGGACCTGACGACCACCGAACTCGCCGATGAACTGGTGGGAGGTGTTTTGTCCGCCGGTCCCACGCGTCTGACCGCCGCTGGCCAATGCGGTGTCCCTCAAGTCGTCTCGGTTGGTGCGACGGACATGGTCAATTTTTGGGGCCGCGAAACGGTTCCCGAACGATTTCAGCAGCGCACCTTGCACGCTCACAACTCCACCGTGACCTTGATGCGCACGACGCTCGAAGAGAACGCCAAAATAGGTGCCATGATCGGTCGGAAAGTCGCCGCAGCCACGGGTCCTGCGGCGATCTTGTTGCCACTGCGTGGTGTTTCAGCACTGGATCGAACGGGACAGGCGTTTGATGATCCGGCCGCGCGAGCCGCGTTATTCGAGGGCGTGCGCCAGCATCACGGACATGTCGAACTCGTGGAGCTGGATCGGCACATCAATGACGCCGAGTTCGCGGAAGCGGCCGCCCACAAATTGATCGAGTTGCTGAACACCCCAACGAGGAAAGCCCCCTGACATGGCTCTGTTTTCACGCGACGAAATCCTCGCTCGACTGCGAGCCAAAGTAGCTGCTGGCCAGCCGATCATTGGCGGAGGCGCGGGCACCGGGATCAGTGCCAAGATGTCGGAGGCGGGCGGAATCGATCTGTTGGTGATTTATAATTCCGGCCGTTATCGCATGGGCGGACGTGGATCTCTGGCGGGTATGATGCCCTACGGTGACGCGAACGCGATCGTCATGGAGATGGGACGGGAAGTCCTCCCCGTCGTGCCTCACACGCCCGTCTTGGCTGGCGTGTGCGGGACCGATCCGTTTCGCATCATGCGACTATTTCTTCGCGAAGTCGACGCGGCGGGCTTTTCCGGCGTGCAGAATTTTCCCACCGTGGGCTTGATCGATGGGACGTTCCGACAAGGGCTCGAAGAGACGGGGATGGGCTACGGCTTGGAAGTCGATCTCATCCGCACGGCCCATGAGATGGGGCTGCTGACCACGCCGTATTGCTTCCATCCCGACGAGGCCACTGCGATGGCCCAGGCTGGTGCCGATATTCTGATACCCCACATGGGACTCACCACCAAGGGCTCGATTGGTGCCGCCACGGCGTTGACGCTGGACGAGTCCGCTCGTCGCGTTCAAGCCATGCATGACGCCGCCAAACGCGTGAATGCGGATATTCTGGTCCTGTGCCACGGCGGCCCGATTGCGGAACCGGCCGACGCACAGTTCATCTTGGATCACACGGAGGGGATCGTCGGCTTCTACGGCGCGAGCAGCATGGAGCGGTTGCCCGTCGAGCCCGCGATTCGCGATCGCGTACGCGAGTTTACGGAATTGAAGTTCAGCGGATAGGATACGTTACGGATTCGATTTGTTGTCGAGTGCGGGAGCTTTCCCTGGCAACGGATTTTTTAATCAGAAGTCCTCATTCCGAAAAAGACTCCCGATCGCGTCCGGTTCGCGTTATACTGAGGCCGTCCCCTCTTGGAGGCTTTGACGATGTCCACAACTTCGCCGCTCGAATCCA
>JBGTHH010000808.1:0-6782 GCA_041746275.1 Pirellulaceae bacterium
CTGGTGAGCGTGACCGTTAAGGGCCAACTTCCCTCCAGGCCGTCATAGTAAATTCGTTGCCCCACGGTTCCCGTGAAGGTAAAAATTTCGTCGTCGTCCTGTTCCGCAAGTGCCGTCGACACAATCGCCCCCAAAGCGATCGGTGTCGAGGGAGGTCGTTTGGTGAAAGTCAGGACAAAGGGACTGGCCAGCGAATTGCCCGCGATATCGGAGATGATCGAGGGATCAACCGTCAACGCATAGCGACCCGGAGCCAAGTCACCGTCGGGAATCAAGATAAGTTGGCGCGGCGTCGCCAGATCGAAGCCGGCTAAGGAAACCACCGTATCGTCGCCGCCACCGAAATCGCCGTCGGCACCCAGGTGGGTCAGGGTCACGCCGTCTAACGTGACCACGGCCGGATCGATCGGCTCGTCGAAACGCACACTGATCGCGGCCACCCGTCGGCGGCGACTGCCTTCGTCAGGAGAACTACCGACCACGACTGGCGCGAACGTATCTGGAATACTATGTAAGGTCAGAACATTCGAGTCGCCGCGATTGCCGCCCGTATCCACCGCGCGAATCTGTATTGAAACGCTGCTCGTCCCGGTCGAGAGTACGGGTGCCATGACCGTGAAGTCGAACGGATACGCCAAATCCGTTTCACGCAGCACTCCACCGACATACACCTCGACTCGTGCCACTTGCACATCGTCGGTAACCTGCACGCGAATTGGTACGAGCGTTCCCTCGACGACTTGAACCCCAGCCACATCAGGCTCCAGGTCAGCCAGGAGGCTGGAGATCGCGGCCGTCGGCGGTTGGCCTTGCGCATCGAATGGCAGGAAGTTGACCACTTGCAATCCGGCGGTGCCCGTCGCCACGAAGGCGATTCCCGAGCCCATCGCCACGTCGTGCGGAACACCCGGCAGGTTGATGCGTGTTACGAATCCACCCGTGTTTGCGGGATCGCGCAGATCGATCACATCGAAGGCATCGAACATGGTCAACTGCTGACCGTCGAACGCGGTGATGTCGCCCACGCTAATGCCGAATCCCGATCCCGTGTTGATCACCGTTCGTCCCACGATCGCTTGATCATCGGGGCCGCTGATGAGTTGCAGGTTCGCGGGATTCGAAACGTCGACCGTCGAGAATCCTCCCAGGAAATTATCGGAGGGATCGTAAATTCCGACCAGCGCCACACCCCCACCGACAAACAATCGCCACGAGTTCTGCTCTAGCGGTAAAGAATTCAGGGGAATGGCAACGAAGCCACTGATATCCAAAGATTGCAGCAGCCCTTGATTGTCTAAGGTGTACAACGCGGTGCCCTCGACAACCAAGTCCAGTAGCTGGGAGCCGCCTAGGGCGACTTGTTCCAGGACTTCCCGCGTACCCAACTCGATCACGACGATGCTGCTACCGCTGGCGACGTAAGCCACTCCATCACGGACTTCGACGCGTGCGGCACCGTCGTTCAAGGCGATCGTTTCGAGCAACTCCGGCGTCGCGGGATTCGACAGGTCGATCAAGTGCAAGCCCGCGGCGCCGCCCGCGACAACGGCGATGCCCCGAGCGGGATCGAAGGCGACATCTTGATTGTCTCCCAAGAGGTTAATTCGCCCAATCAGCAATGGTTTGGTGAATTGGGTGACATCAATCACGTGTAGCCCATAGGACCCTGTGGCGACCAAGGCCAAGGATTGACTGGAATTCACGGGCGACACAATGATCTGAACTTCAGTGGCCTCGCCCTCCAGATCGATCCCCGCCACAACCCCCGTGGGAAAGGATCGGCCAGATAGCGGATCCAAGCCCTGACGCAATTCCGTTAAATCGTCGATCCCGTCTCCATCGGTGTCAGCGGTTTCGTCACTTGTTCCCAAGATGCGTTCCGCGCTGAGCACTAACCCGTCGCCGTCCACATCGTCGGCCTCGAAGTAAATGTGCGAGAAACTGATCACCGGGACGAGGGCAGCCGCTCCACTATCCGGCGTCGTCAGTGTCACCGATGCGATCGCGAGCGTTGAGGCATCCAACACCTCGACCACGTATTGTGTGCGTGGCGCGAGGAATAAGTCGTCAAGAAAACTAGAGAAATGATCTGATTGACCGCGAATCGTGAAACCGTTATCCATGTTGACCACGCGGTAGTAGAACGGCCCGTTAAACGGACCGGTTGCATCTGGCACTGCGTCACGAATTCGCTGAATCTCGACGTTCGTGATCGAAACACCCGTTAGCCCATCCAGGCTGGCGAAGTCAATGTTCAATTGCCCATCGACGACGGAAGTCATATAGATATTGCGAATGAACTCGCCGGGACGAGTATTGACGACATTGACTAATGCTCCCTCCAGTCCAATCCCCATATTCCCATGGCCCACACCGGCTTGGCCCAAAGTGATCGTGACGCAGTAAATTCCGTCTTCCGGCACATCAACGGCGAACGTAGCTCCATGTGTGACAATCGAATCTCGATTCAGATCGGTTAGCTCGGAGCCAATCGCGGATGTGGCGGTCAAGTTCGTACCCGGCGCGCTGATCCATCCAAATCCCGTCTCAGAGGAGTAAAACGTATTCGGGCCTACCGCTTCATACCCCTCGGCGACGACAGATCCATCGCCACCAAAATCGAATAACCGATCAGGCGCGATGATGGTCTCGCCCCGAACTCCACCACCACCGGTTCGACCAGACGGCGGATTTTGGTCTCGGCCCTCACGAACCTTGTCTTTGACCCAGTTGCATAGGGCACCGCAATCATTGTTTGGTTGCGGGTATTTGCGATCCGGCTTGTTTCCCGGCGGCGTCAACCCGTGCCAACCGGGATGCGTGATGCCCGTGCCGGGGTCGGTAGTGACGGTTAAACCATCGTCCGATACGGTCGCGGTCCCTTCGATGACCAGTCGTCCCGTGGTGTGATCGAACGAGAGGAAGTTCAACTTCGTTCCTGGCTCCGCGTTGAAGACATTGGGGAACGTCATCGGAGCGGGAGTGCTGAAGTTCGAGATCCCGGGAGCCTGAATGGTAATGTCGAAGGTGTGTTCCAGAAGGCCTGGAGGCAACATGTCGCGAACCAACTCGGCGGGCACGGTGCTGATGCCGATCTCGCCCGTGGCGAGCGATTGGCCATTGCCACCAATCAAGCTGTTGGGTTGGATCTCGATGGTCAACCGACTGCGTTGCTGCTCGGTCAGATTCGGAGCCGACGCGGCATCCACTCCCAGCATGGTCGTCTGGCTACCATCCACGTCTTGCAACAACGACGTTTGCAGTCGCGGCAAGTAGACACCCACCATCGGCATGTCCGCCGCGCGCCGCTGATCGATCTGCATCGAGGCCATGACATGATTGACTTGCCCCGGCTGAACCGTCAAATCCATGACCATCTCCGGGAAATAGAATCCGGCCGGAGCGTTCGTCGCGGTCATGCCGTTGATTTCCAGCTTGACATTCCCGGCGGGCACGGAGTTGAGGGTGAATCGCCCTTCGGCGTCGGTGAACACCGCTTGATCCTCGCGCCCCAGGATAAAGACCTTGGCTCCAGCGATCGGCAAGAGAAAGACATCATCGGCGGTCATCAACACGCCGTCCGGGCCCGGACGAATGTCGTCGGAACTGCCCGGCTTCAAGTCGGGACCGGGGTCGGCCAGGATCCCCGTAATCGATGTGTTCGGCAAGTCCGTGCGTGAGACGGTGGTAAACGAGTAGCGATAGATACCGCCCGGCGTGCCGTCGCCATCACCATCCAAGGCCACTCCATCCGTGCCCAAAATGCTCGAGCCATTCAGGGTGACCGTAATCACCGAGGCACCCGGCATTGGCTGCTGCAAAAACAACCATGCGAATGATCCATCGTTGGCTGGGACGATGGTCGCGGGCAGCTTGTTGCCTGCCGTATCGCTGGCGAAGAAGTTGTTCGAGTTCAATGTCGCCGCATTTACGGGACGAGTGAAATTGATCCGCGGTCGGAATGTGACGCCCACCTCGTTGGCGTTCTGAATGGGCAAGTGCGAGGCGATTCCCAACGGAACGAGCTCTGTCAGGTTGAATGTCCGGCTAACGGTGGTGCTACGTCCCGCCGCATCACGCGCCGTGACTTCGACCGTATGGCTGCCCAGCGCGAGTCGGGATAAATCGAGGGGCGTCTGAAAGGCACCAGAACCCGCGGTAACCAGCAAGGGCATCGCGGCCCCGCCATCGATTCGGTAGCTCAGCGCGGTAATCGCGGAACCCGTCCCATCGGCGGTGCCGCGTAGGACCGCACCGGGCAGCACGTCACCATCCGCGGCCGGTTCGAGCAAGTCGATCGTGGGTGCGATCGTATCCAAGGTAAAGGCAAACGACTGGTCGGCCGCGTTGCCCTCCGCGTCGATCGCTCGGAAGACAAACGTGTGTCGGCCGTCCTCGGAACCGTTGGTGGCGAAGGTCGTCGGCAGCGAGAACGTGCCGGTCGGTGACAACGCCAGATTGACGAACGCGCCGCCGTTGATCGAAATCTGGGAAGTGGCCACGCCCGCTAGGTTATCTAGGATGTGACCGGTGATCGTGATGTTGCCCGGCGCGGTGGCGTTGGTGGCGTTGTCGATCAAGATCAACGGCGGCGTGGTGTCGCTGCTGACGGAGAATGAATCCAACACGAAGGCCGCGACGCTGCGACCGGTTTGCAAACCGTCTTGATTGGCGAACTCGTAATGGATGCCGCCAAAAACCCGACTGCGCCCGGCCTCTTCCGCCGCATGTTCAAAACTGGTGTACGATCGTTCCACGCCCGCCAAACCTACGGAGGTCGTCGTGAAGCCGACCTGATCTCCAAACGACGACGTTAAGATCGTCGCGGCGGCACCACTGAAGGTGCTGTGTCCCGATACGTACTCCGGGAACGGAGGCGTGACAGTCAGCGAAGACCAAGTGGGATCGGCCACCGTCGCCGCGTTGTTATCGAGTTCGGCTTGGCGAATCGCCGTAACTGGTCGCCAGAAATCATAGATGTACTTGGCATCCCAAGCCGCAATCGCCGCATCGGCGAGCGCCAGGTTCAATTGAGCGAACAGCCGAGCGTTGTCGGCCAGGCTATTGCCTTCCTGGGCGGCGATTTGCGAGGCAATTCGGTTCCAGTGCCCCGGCGGTGTATACGTTCCTGAACCATCCGCCCAGAAGCGCGCGATCTGTGTTTGATCGGCAGTGCGCGTCGCACTGTCGGCGCGTCCCAGTTCCTTCACCTCATTGAAGGCCGTGGCGTACTCGACGCTGGTTAAATCGGGAGGCCCGTCCGGGCGGAACTGGCTCGGGCTGCTCAGCACAAACGGTTCCAAGGTCGCCCATTGCGGCAGCAAAGCCGGCGCGAACATGGGCGGTGTCGGTTGCCAATCGCCCAGTTGGGTACCCGGAACGTAGGCGACGAAATGATCCCATCCGTCGCGCGAACGGATCGCGATGATGGCGTCCGCGACCGCGACTCCCAGACTCACCCCGTCCGTTTTCGCTGGACCGTCGGGCACAGCGTTCAACGAATTCGCCAGAGCCGCGTCGAACCCAATTCGCTGGGCCGGATAAGCGTAACTCAACACGCGATGTGCGGCGGACGCCACAGCGGCAGAGGCCGACGCTCCCGCCGGCGCGTTGAGCTTCACCATCACACTGGGTTTGTTCTCGATCGCCGCCACCGCGTCGAAGATGGCGGCATGCACCATCGCCATATAGCGCGTGGCCGCGGGTGGACTTGAGGCATCCAGTCGCACTGCATCCAAAGTGATCTGATTCCACGTTAGCACTGGATCGGCGGTTGCCGACGCGGCGAGACGCGTGATCGTACGTTCGAAGGTCCGCTGGTTCCCGGCGATGTCACTGGCCACCATCGTCAGGGCGTTATCACCTAGCTCCAGTGCGACGCTGGGAATCTGAAACACGCCCTGGGTGCTGGCGAGCGACTCCAGGCCGACGTTCATCAGCGTCACGCGAGCTTGTGCCTCTGTGTTGCCCACCAACGTCACGCGCTGAGCATTCGTCATCGGGTCCCCCACACTGGACGTGCGGGACGTTACCGAAAGATCAAACTCGAGCATCTCCGGAGGCGTTATGTCGACAACGACTTGAAACGCGGCCGACGCCGCACTGACGTTCCCCGCTAAGTCCTGGGCGACTGCGGTCAGTGAATAGACGTTTTCCGATAGCGTCCCTGTCGGAATCGTCCAGGGACTGTTGGCTGTGGCTTGGCCTACCACTTGACCGTCGACCAGCAACGTGACGATCGCATCCTGTTCGGCATCGCCCGTGGCCACGGGAGCAGCGATGTTGGTGATGCCATCAGTTGGGCTGATCCCGGAATCGGTTTCCGCCATGAGCCGGAGGTTGGTCGGCGCGGCGGGTGCCACTGTGTCGAGCATGAACTCGATCTCCTTCGCGCTCACCACCACCGGACCTTCAAAGGCCGTGATCCGCACCACATGGGTACCATCCTGAGTGCCATCTTGAGGCAGAGGTGTCGCGAACGAGTAGGAACCGTCACTTTCGATCAGAACGTTGGTGCGAGCTCCGCCATTCACTTGAGCCGTCAAAGTTGTCGTGCGGCCCCCGACGGTCGTCAGCTTCCCCATCACATTCGGATTGAACGTGAGGAGGTCGTCATTTGTGGTGCCGTTGGGCCCCGTATCCGTCTCCAGCGACAATTCGATCGCCGGAGCGACATGCCGCTCGTTCAACGCGTTGATGACGATCAGAACGTCCAGCGGGGACAGGAAGTTGTCGCCGTTGACATCGAACCGCGGTGCATCGGGAAAATTCTCCCGAGCAGG
>JBGTHH010000809.1:0-1844 GCA_041746275.1 Pirellulaceae bacterium
TGCGCGAGCAGCTCGACGAGAAATCCGCCATGTATCGCGCGGTTCGTATCCTGCAAGCCCAGCAGGCCGTTACGTTTGCACAGCCTGGAGATAAAAAAAAGGCGATGGAGCAGGTGTTCACGGAACTACAGCGCTGCGGACCCGCTGAGCGTGAGTGGTACAGGAGGGGTGAAATACAGTCCGCGTTTTACAGGGCACGGGATTTCGAGTCCGCAAAGCTATTTGGTGAAATTAAACGGGAGAGTTTATGGCCCTATGAACGCTATACAGCGGACGGTCGGTTAGAGCCTGTCACAGCGGACGAAGGAGAATACGGACGCCGACCTGGCGTCCCGACGTCCGATTGAGGAAGAAATCGAGTCCCGTAGGTCGTGTAGACCGGACCAAGCTTGCGGACGCCGGAACAAGGAGCGTCAGCGACGCGGTTGCAGTATCCGTATTGACCCGTTATCCATTTGGTTCCCGACTCTCAACTGCACACGCGAACAACGATCCTCAACCGCTGGTTACGAAAGTCGATTGTCAGCGGAACTTCTTCGCTGACGCTCCTTGTTCCGGCCTGCATCGCGTGCATCTACTGAATAGTATTGGGCCGTTTTACTCCGTTCTGGATTCCCATGACGTAGGAATGCCGCGATGAACGTCCAAAACGCAATCACAGAAGGTCACCGGCGTTTGATGGCCGAGCTGCGTTCGCTGGGGCCGCCTTCAGCAATCCTGGACGCGTTTGACGAGGTGCCGCGGCATTGGTTCTTACCCGGTGTGCCGCTCGACGAAGTCTTCCGCGACCGGTCAGTCACCACCGTGCGCGAGGCGGGGGTGGCCGTCAGCTCTTGTTCTCAACCGTCCTGGGTCGCGCGGTGCATCGGCCACGCCGGGGTTGCCACCGGACAACGGATCTTGGAGATCGGTTCGGGCACTGGGTATAGCGCGGCGATCTTGGCGCGGGTGGTGGGTCCGTCCGGAGCGGTGGTCACTGTGGATATCGATCAGAAGTTGGTGGATACGACGCGGAAGAATCTGGCGGCCTTTGGATTCGACCGCGAAGCGGAAGGTCTTCGAGGTGGCAGAGAACGGCCCGATCCTACCCCGAAGTCCCAGGAACATGCCTCGGGTCAAGTCGCTCCGCGTCATGAGTCAATTCCCGTACCGCTGTCGTCCGAGGGAGAACGGTTTCATAAGTCGGGCTTTGGTACCATCACGACACGCTGTCAGGACGGCTTTGTTCCCGTGCCGGTCGAGCCGGTCTATCATGCCATCATGGTAACGGCAACATGCACGGATATTGCCCCGTGCTGGCACCATCAACTGGCCGAGGGCGGGCATTTGGTGCTACCGTTGCGATTGTTTCCAGGAGTCATCGTGCTTGTGGCGTTCGTCAAGAGAGCGGACGGCCTCCTGAGCCGCCACATTGAACTGTCCAAAGCCGTGGCGCTACGTGGCGAAGGTGCTCAGGAGCCGAGTAGTTGGCGCGAGCTTCAACTCCGGGCGGTTCTCAACGACGATCCCGACGCCGCCGACCAATCCATCTTGTCGCGCCGACATAACCAGTTTGTCATCGCCCCCACCAACAGTCCGCGACACCAGCGTGGCTAACGATGAGTATGAGTTCCATCGTGATTGTTGTGCTGGGATTGTTCCTGTGGTTTTGGCCACAGCGGAAGCGAAACTCGCTCGTGGGTACGTTGCACGAGCGTTATCGGCACTGGCCCGCGAGGATTGGTTTGCATCATACGGCGTGGACCATGTTCGCGACGGGCACGAATCGAAATCATGTCCTGAGACTTCACTTGCATTCGGCCGCCTCGGATTCCCGGCCCGCCGAAAGTCACTTGGGCACGATC
>JBGTHH010000810.1:0-5262 GCA_041746275.1 Pirellulaceae bacterium
GGACGGGATGCGGGAGTTGTTGAAGTAACGCGGTAGGTTCATCGCGTCGAGGTTGACGGATGTCGGGGACAACCATCCAAGGTCACTACTGTTGACGTGACAGTACTAGAACAACGGAGGTTCACTTTTGGACGGCTGGAACTTGTTCACCGCTTTGGTGTTTTCACTCCACAGTGACTGTTCTCCGCATTACTCATTGCTTCGATTTCTCAATCGCTTCCTGTAGCGAAGCTTTGGTGTCCTTGACATAGCCTTCGATGGTCGTTTTCTGAAGGGCAATCTCGTAGTGGGGGATGGCCTTGTTCGGCTGCCCGAGCGCCATGAAGGTGTCGCCGAGATTTCGCTCGAAGAAATGGGTGAGCAAATCATTGCGAGCCTCTGCCGGGGCTGCCTCGGCGGCAAGCGCCAAACGCAAGGCATTCTCCTCATCGCCCAGCTTGAGTTGTGCCGCAGCGGCTTCCTTCAGGTTCCACGCGTGCGTTGTTGGATCGAGCGGAGCAATCTCTTCGTACAATTCGGCGGCTTTGCCGTAGTCCTTTGCTCGCATGTATTGTTGAGCAAGGTTGGCTTTCTCGCGGCTGATCTTTGCCGCATCGGCGGGCGACATTTCCGTTACTGGTTTGCCTGCGGCCTGTTGCCGTTGAGCGTCCAGTTTTGCCAGATGTTCGATCAGCTCGATCGCTCGTTTCGAATGACTGACGCTGGGTCGCAGTCCGGCACCGTTCGAGTAGATCTCTGAAAGCAGATACACGGCCATCCAGTTGTCGGGATCTTTCTTCAACAGCTTCTCATACCGGTTTACGATGTTTTCGATCTGACCCCGATTGAACGCGAACGACACATAGCTGCGGCGCGTGAGTGACCGATTGGCGTCTTGTTTGTGGTGCGAGATAACGTATTCAGCAGCCGTTTGAAATGGTTCGAATTCCGGAATCTCTCGGTAGGACGCAAGCAGAGCTTCGTAGGCTTTCAGTTTCAATTCATCATCGTCTTTGGCTAGGCGAAGAGCTGCTTCCAACGGTTCGCGGGCAGCCTTGAAGTTACTTGAGTTGTAGTACGCCGCACCGACTTGAAACGCTTCCTTCGCCGATGTGTATTTCGTGGCTGGTTTGTCTTTGTTATTCCCGGCGGCCGGCGCGAGGGGCTCGCGGCGATCATCAGAACCGGGCTGCATCATGAAGGCACCGATGCCGAGGACAATGGTAAGCAGCGCCGCGTACATCACAAATCTCCTTGTGAACCAGAGGGGTGTTGGTAAATCGGTCTTCGTGAGCGAGGCAGGCGGTGGTGTCAGACGTGGTTGTTCCACGTGCGACAAACATTGACGCAGCAGCGTGGCAACTTCGGCTGCTGATTGGAAACGGTCGGCGGGATTCTTCGCCATCAGACGTGCCACAATCTGAACAAACCACTCGGGAATATCTGGATTGAGTTCCTGAATCGGCATCGGCTGCTGATCATTAATTTTGCGAATCACACCGTAACTGGTAACGGCCTGAAACGCCGGGCGACCCGTGCTGGCTTCATAGAGCACGCTGCCAAGGCTGAATAGGTCTGTGCGATAGTCGAGCGATTCGTCGTTTGTCTGTTCGGGCGACATGTACTGTGGCGTGCCGACCAGCGTATCCGTTCTTGTCAGGCGAATGTCGTCGATGGCGCGTGCGAGGCCGAAGTCGGTCAGCACGACACGATCCACACCTTCTTCCATCAGGATATTCGCCGGCTTGACGTCACGATGAATCAGCCCCTGCGAATGAGCCGCCGCCAATCCGGACGCAACCTGCATTCCAATCCGCAGCAACTCGCGAAGTTGAAGTGCTCCCGCCTCGTCAATTCGCTTCTGAAGAGAGACGCCACGAACATACGGCATCACCAAATACGGAGTGTCCTGCCACTGGGAAACGCAGTGAATCGCGATGATGTGTTCATGAACAACAGCGCCTGCGGCTTGAGCCTCCCGAGAGAACCGCTGTCGAGCCGCGCCGCTGGCGGCGAACTGCGGGGCCATCATCTTAATGGCGACATATCGGTTCAGTGCTGGGTCAAAGCCCTTGAAGACCACTCCCATGCCGCCGTGGCCGAGCAATCCCACGATTTCGTAATTGGCAATCCGCCCCAGCATTCGTGGATCGTCGTTGGGGGAAAGCATGCGACGGCACAAGGCCAGGTCATCCGATCGCGTGGCGTTTTGGAATCGACGGTCGAGCAACTCTGTGGACGCGGGTCCGTCCGTCGAGAGTGAATTCCGGACTTCATTCCAATCACGTTCGCTGGCGACCGAATGATCGAGCGATTCACGACATCTCTCGCATTGATCCAAATGAGTTTCGAACGTCGCTTGTGCAGCACGACTCAGCGTTCCGTTGAGAAATTGTGCGACATTCTCCGTTTGACACGGATTCGATTGCGTTGTCATTGGGTCACCTCGACGGATTCATCACCGCACAACGAGCGTACTTTTTCCTGAAATCGCGCCATGACGCGGCTTCGCGCCACATACACGGCTCCAATCGATTTGCCAGTCTGCTTGGCGGCCTCAGCGGCACTGAGTCCGTCGACCGCGGTCAGCCAGAATGCTTGCCAGGTCTGTGGCTGAAACTCATCGCGAATCTGGTCGGCCGCCCAGCGAAACGCCTCCCGTCGCCACTCGAGTTCGAGCACCTCGGAATCATCAAAGCCGTCCGCAGCCTGGCCATTGATCAGAACGAGCGCCGAAGTACCTCCTGCGCCTCGATCAGGTTTTCGGCGGGACAGGGCGTTCAACGTCGCGTTGCGAACGACGCGACCGAGCCAAGTGCGAAACCGTGCTCGCTGCGGGTCGGTTTCCCAGCCTGGAACACTCTGAGCAACGGACAGCAACACTTGTTGAGCAAGGTCGTCTACATCTCGTTTAACCGTCAGCCGCAGGCGTACGCCACCAATGTACGCTTACGGCTGACGGTCAAACGAGTGTGGGACGAGACCGATGTTGCGAAGGTTCTCGTATATGGTTTGATAACATCAGCAAAATAGCCGAGACAGAAGCCAGTAAAGAATTAGAGAATTAATGGTGAAGAAATGATAAAGAACTGATGAATAAATGAAGTCACTAATCATTGTTTCTCTACAAAATCACTTATGACAACTTTTATCGGCCACACATCTTCTTGGCCGAGAGAGCTGGCCTGTTGACAATGGCCTTTATCGCAGCGAAGATCCGGGCTCGTGGAGATTGATAATACTATCTCTCAGTGTTTGCCTGAGGCGGCGGCCGGACAGATACGTCACATTTGATACTTAGTTGTGCATACATTCCTCGGAGGGCATATAGATGAATCGAACCGTCCCTCACGCTCGTAGCGGTTTCACATTGGTGGAATTGCTCGTGGTCATCGCCATCATTGGCATTCTGGTCGCCCTGCTTCTGCCCGCGGTCCAAGCCGCCCGTGAAGCCGCCCGGCGTATGCAGTGCTCAAACAACCTCAAACAGATCGCATTGGCGGTCCATAACTACGAATCGACTTATCGAAAGTTTCCCCCCGGGCGTTTGCTTCCCGACTGGTCGATCAATAATGCTCCACTTAATAGCTACACCAACTACAACACGGTAAACCAGACTCTGGGGTCGGGGCATTGGACTGGCTTTCGTTCCGTACACACTTTCATTCTTCCCTACATGGAACAAGGGAACATCTACGACCTGATCGACTTCTCCGCGCCGACGACGGTGCGGATGACGACTAACGGTGTGCCGAGCAATGCTAACTACCAAGCCTACGCCAATGCGGCCGATCTGTTCATCTGCCCCTCTTGTCCGTTCACGGGGGTGAAGATCTCCGAGAACAACTATCGCTACAACTTTGGCGGTTCGACGCCTTACGCTGGGGCGATGAACACTACCAGCAATAACAACACCACCGCCACGGCGTTTGGCTTCTCCTGCCAGGGCAACGGGGCCTTTACCATTGGAGAATCCTTGAAGGCGGCCGACTTCAGCGATGGTCTGAGCAACACCGTGATCTTCTCCGAACGCACCAAGGGCACTGGCCACAATTTGGCGGTAAGTTCCCCGTCCTTCCACGATGTGATCACTAGCCCAAATCGACAGAACGTTATGTTGAATCCCGATCAACTGATGGCGGATTGCATGTCGTTCAATGGCGCTCCGTCAAACTTTCACTTCAACTCGATGGGGCGCTGGCTGCCCGGCACCGATTGGTCCAATGGTTGGCCCTTTGGGTTCTATTCGTCGACGATGTACAACCATGTCGTGCCGCCGAACTGGAAGTCGTGGGACTGCGGCAACTGGAGCGCTATCCCCGATGCACCCGGTGAGCATGCGATCGTTGCGGCCCGCAGTATGCACCCCGGCGGCGTGAACGCGGCACTGGGTGACGGCTCCGTCCGGTTCGCGGCCCAAACCGTCGATCTGAATGTGTGGCGTGCACTCGGCACGCGGGCTGGTAACGAACCGGTCGGCGACTTCTAGCGAATGTTGTTTTCCGTTTCCCAACCTACTAGCAGGACTGGCGTCATGCGTTGCGTATTACTGTCTCTTTGCCTGGCAACCGTCTTAGCGTGTGGCTGCGATGGGCAAACGGTGGCTCCGGCGACCGCGTTGAAAGCGCAATCAGCCTACGACGCTGGCCTGGAGGCTTTCACCGGCGGCAACTACGGTAACGCTTTGACAGACTTCAACACTGCCATCGAATCGCCTGGCTTGACACCCGACCTGCTGGTTGACGCGCTCCTGAAGCGAGCCCAATGCCATGCTGAGGCTGGAGCATTCGATGCCGCACTCGCCGACATCTCGCAAGCGGAGATAGGCGCTACCGAACTCGATCAACTGCACTTCGTCCGCGGCTCCGTTCTCAACAAGAAAGGTGACGCTCAAGCGGCTCAGGCCGAGTTCGAGAAGGCTCGTCAGATCAACCCCGGGCTGAACATCCCTGAGTAAATCATGTGATGATCTCGCGGATAGGTGCGCCGTGATCGATGTCGAGCCGCTTGCGGCCGGGGATCTCGAGGCGGCGGGAGTCGAGACCCATTTGATGCAGGATCGTGGCGTGAACGTCGGTGACATAGTGGCGATTGTCGACGGCGTGGAAGCCAATCTCGTCCGTCGCGCCGTGGACCACGCCGCCGCGGAGCCCGCCTCCAGCCATCCACACCGAAAAGCCATAGATATGATGATCCCGGCCATCGGCTCCTTGTGAACCGGGTGTGCGACCAAATTCGCTGGCAAACACCACCATCGTCGATTCCAGCAGCCCAAGTAGTGTG
>JBGTHH010000811.1:0-4462 GCA_041746275.1 Pirellulaceae bacterium
GCTTGCATCCCGACGTCGCTCGTCAACTCCACGGCGATCTTGCCGTCGAGCACGACCTGCAACATCATGTCCTGCGACCAGGCGATGGCCGCCTGCAAGCTGGTCGACAAACGGGCCTTCTCCGTGTCGTCGAAGACGCCGCGACGAATGATCGCGAGCTCCTGATACGGTTGCAAACTGCCGTCCGCCCCTAGCAGGATCGCGGTATTGTCGAGTCCCGCACCGCGCGTGTGTTCGCGGAAACCGTTGGGCCCCTTGATCGACAGGGAACGCGTGGGTTGCAACGGTTGCAGCACGGTGGTGGCGATTTGTGTTTCGTCGTGCAAGCCGACTCCTGTCGGCAATGCGACGCCGGCCGATTTCTGGTGTTGTTCGTGCAGGCTGACGCCCGACACGCGGCGCACGGCCGCGAACCGTGGGGCATACAGACAGACATCATTGGTGGGCTGCACATACGTGTGCCCATCGATGGTGTCATAGTGAGCCACGGCGTCTCCCAGGTGCAAGCCGTCCACGGACCAATCGTTTCGGACAATGACTCGCGGCTCACGATCACCACCGTTGCACAACAATTCGTCTCGAGCCACATCGGGCGGCAGATTACTGAAGCCGATCATTTCGGGCAGCGAAGGAGGCACATGAAACTGCCCGGAGCCGTGGCGACCATTACAGGTCGAACATTGCGAGCTGACTGGGGCGGTATGCGAGACGGGCAGGATCTGATCCGGAGTCGTGGGGGCGATCCTTTGCGGAATGGAGATTGGCCGGCCCACTGTCGAGGCGATCTCGTGCGGGAAGTGTCCCGGGAAGGGAGCGACAGCGGTTCCGCCCGGCTGTGCCTGAGATTGCGAAGCCTGGGCTGCCATGGATTGGGCTGATGCGCCAGGACCAGCGACCGTCGACCGTCCGGTTGTTGTGTGGGTAGCAGGTGTCAACGTCTGACACGAGCAGAACAAGAGCGAGACGGCGGCGACAAGCACCAGCCCACGTCGAGCGTACAAAGAGTGAATTGAAGTCATGGCGTGATCTATCATGGTGTTCACGGGGCCACGAGAGGGAGCTGAACAGGTCGGCCGATTCGCGGCACTTCCACGCGCGGAATGTCAAATCCCGGTCGTTCGACGGCGTTGTCGGTACCTCCCAGGGGAGTGGCCGCCGGAAGTTCCGCGGGATAGACGATCGGCGGTGCCAAGTTGCCGCTGCTGTAAGCGATTTCATCTTGATCGGGAACGCGAGACCCCATCCGCATGATCAGCATCGGTCGTCCAAATTGGTCGGCGACTCGCAGGGGATCTTCGCCCGGGGCGGCTTCAAAGTAACGTTGGTGTGCGGGATCATCTTGAACGGGAAGTGCCGAGTCGCGGTCTTCCAGGTAGACCACGCGCGTGACATAACGTCCGTCCAAAGCCATCTCCAGTTCCTCTTGCGTGAACTGAATGGGAATCGGAAAACGTCGCGACTTACCTTCGGGAGGATACAAACGATTGACGACTTCGATAGTCGGAAACACCTCGAAGCCCTCGAAATAAGGAATGTTTGAGATCTTGAGCTGATAGACGGGACCGATCTGCATCCCCGCCACAACCGAGCCCGCATGGGGTTCGTCGAATTGTCCGCCGATGTTGACGGAAACCAGAGCTCCGCTTGGCACCTGAACCTCGACGGGCTGATAGTATCCGCGTAGAGTCAGGTGTCGCTCTAACTGCCCCTGAGCCACAGTGCCGGGCGGCAAGTTCGCGGAGTGGAAGTAGTGGATCGGAGGCTGAGCGTGTGCCAGCGTCGTGAGGCAACTTAGCCATGCCAGGACGCTCAGTGTCCTTCTCAATCGTCTCGCGAAGTTCAGCGTATTCGAGTGCATGAGCGGTGAAACTCCACGATGTCAACACGGCCGTCGAAAACTCGTCTCTAGCAAACAGATACCCGGCATGGTTTCCGATGCCGGGTATCGTTCATGATCCATCCTTTGCGACTTTCTTCAGTCAGGTTCCCACGGTGTCCGCTAACCTCACGTCTAGTGCGAGTGACCGTGGTGGCCCGTCGTATAACCCGTCTCGTTCATCGGAATAACTTGCGTCTGGTTGCCGTGTGGTTGGCGGTACGGCAGGCTCGGATGAATGTGCTGTTCCCGAATGCTCATGTGACTCGGGGGATGCGGGTAGCTGTAGCCAGGCGTCTCACGCATCCGCACCGTGAAGTTCTCCGTCGGACCAGGAATGTTCATATGCGTCTTGTTCTTCATGGTGTACCGCTGGAGACCGGCGGGAGCACCGAAGGGGATATGCGGCGGGCCGGGCAGGCCAATCGGTGTGCCCACGGAGGGCATACCGTACTGAGGTGACGTCAGGCCGGAGACGTAAGCGGGGGTGAGCCCCGCAGGTCCCAACGCCGAGCCGCCCATCGGTAACGGTCCCATCGCCGAATGTCCCATCGCTGAAGGACCCATCGCCATGCCATCGACGTAACTAGCGGGCAAGATCTGGTCGCCCGACGTGCCGGGCATTTCGACATCTTTATTGCCCAATCGCACGACCGCCATGATGGAACCGCGGCGATCGGCTTCCACGATCGGATCGACACCCGGGTCCAGACGAGTGCTAACCAGGGTTTCGACACCAGCCAAGGCCATTTCCTGGAACTCAGGATCGGGCAGGTAGATGACTTTCGTGACAAAGTTGCCGCTGAGCACTTGGTCGAAGTCCTCTTCGGTGAATTGCACGGGGATCGCGTTATGTGCGAGATAAGCGGCCGTGCGCGGCGTGGTCGGGCCGACTTCCAAGGTCGGATACAGTTCGACTCCTTCACGTCCGCCGATGTTGGTCACCTTCAAACGATAGATGCCGCCCTCGGGAAAGTTCTTGCGACCGGGCACGACAAGCGCTTCCGAATCGAATTGACCGATCCCCGAAACGTCCCACTGCACCTGCATCGACTCGGGGCGGCTAAACAGCATCTGAACGGTCTGCTGTTGCATCATCATGCCACCTCCCATCATGCCGCCACCCATACCGCCTCCCATCATGCCCATGCCGGGACCGCCGAGGGGCAGAGCAGGTGGCAGAACGCCAGGACCGGGACCTCCCACACCAGGGCCCGGCTCCATCAGCCGCTGGGCTGGAGGGAGATTGTGGGACTTAATGTCCGTTGCACAGCCCATTGCCGTGACAGCCGCCGCCGTGAACAAGGACCAAAGGGTCAGTCTTACCTTCATGTTATTCCCCCCTACTTGTCGCCGACCGGAGTGGCCGGGTGACGAGAGCCAGTGCGTGTTCGCTGAATGTTGGTTGTTTGCCGAGATGATCGCGGAACGCGGGGCGTCGATTGACGTGGGAGCTCACCAGGAGACTCGCTAGAATCACCGCAGCCGCAACCACGTGATTCTGTTCACCCATCAACACTCGCGTTGTCTTCGATGTCCGTCAGAACTCGGTCGCGCCGCAATGTGAGCGGGAGACTTTGTCCCTGTGAGATATGTTCGGCCTGATACAACACGAATCTTTGACAAAACCAGCATAACCGCGCGATGAAGTACAATTTGCCCAACCTGACAAGCCGCCACGCTGTGCCAGTAATCACCGTAAGACGCCCGTTCGCGTGTGCTGGTTGGGGATTGATTATGTGCGTCAGCGCCAGCTTGTTGTCGCTAGCAACCGGCCAGGAGCCGAACGAATCGGCGAACCCTAGCGGGCAGGAGTTGGTCGCTCGTGCCGCCGCACAGATGACTCAACACCCATCGCTCGAAGCCAAAATGCGACAACGGGTCTCCATCCAAGGGCAATCGCTGATTGGTTCGGGAGCCTACGTGCAGTTGCGATCCGGGGATGGAAATCGCTTTCGACTGGAGTTGCGATTGCAGGTGGGCGAGCGTCTGACTAGCCTGCAGCACGTCAACGATGGTCGTTTCCTGTGGATTCGTCGCGACCACGGAGCGGCACAATCGCTCGGACGCGTTGACTTGGAACGCGTTCGCCAAGCCCAACAGCAAGCCATGCAGCCCGAGTCGTTATCCGCTTACACATCATTGGCAAGCGGTGGATTGGCCCAGTTGTTGGTGGGGCTGGAACAGAACTTTGCCTTCGATGAACCAGAAAAGTCGGTCATCTCGGGAGTTGTGGTGTGGCAGGTTCGAGGTCGGTGGAAGCCCGACGTTCTCGCGCGTTTACTCCCCGACCAAAGCGCCGCGATCTTGGCGGGACAACCCCCTCAAACCCAACTATTGCCGGCCCAACTTCCCGACCAAGTCATCGTCGTGCTAGGCGGCGACGGCCCACTGCCGCTCTTTCCCTATCGCGTCGAGTACCTGCGTCAGGAAGAAGAGGGCAAGACGCCGCACAGTATGATGTTGATGGAGTTGTTCGAAGTCCGCATGCGTCCCGACCTCGATCCACGTCTGTTTTCGTTTCAATTGGGCGAGCAACGCTTGGAAGACGAAACCGACGATTATCTGCGCAAACGCGGGCTAATG
>JBGTHH010000812.1:0-10592 GCA_041746275.1 Pirellulaceae bacterium
GACGCTGTTGCCCCCGGTGGTCGTGGACGAACCTTTGGTACGGGATTACCTGCACCACTTCTTTCTCACCGAGACCGTGACGGCGCCGTACGAGCCGTATATCGACGATCGCTTCCTGCGGCATCAACTGGCCGAAACCAAGATCGTGAATGGATTGGGCGAGCCCGAGCAGTGGTATTCGCTGCTGCCTCCCGAGCAATACCAAGCGTTGAAGGATCGGATCGATTTGGATTTCGCGCCGACGAATCAAGCGTTCTTTGCCGCGGACGACACCGTCAGCTTGGACTTGTCCGTGAAGAATGTGCGGACGCTGATCGTGCGCGTGTTCGAGGTGAATACGAACAACTTCTATCGCGAACACCAACGCGAAGTGAACACCGACATTAATCTCGACGGATTGGTGGCCAACAACGAACAGACATTCGAGTATACGGAACCGCCCTTGCGGCGCGTAAGTCGGCACTTCGAGTTCCCATCGCTAACCAAACCGGGCGTCTACGTCGTCGACTTCATTGGGAACGGTATCAACAGCCGAGTCGTCATCCGCAAGGGGCAACTGCGTCATCTGGTGCGGACCACGGCAGCCGGACAGCTCTTTACCATTGTCGACGGAGACAACGCCCAGGTTTCCGATGTGACGCTGTGGATGGCTGGACACGAGTATCAGCCGAATGAGCAGGGTCAGATTCTGGTCCCCTGGTCAACCCAACCGGGTCGGCAAGCCATTGTCTTGTCGCGCGGCGACTTGGCCTCGTTGGGATTCTTCGAGCATCAAGCGGAGAACTATCAACTGGCCGCCGGGATCTACGTCGATCGGGAATCGCTGCTCAAGAACAACGCGTCCAAGGTCGTCGTGCGATGCGGGTTGTTATTGAATGGTAGCCCGGTGAGCGTGGCGGATCTGGAGGACGTGCGATTCACCATTGCTTCGGTCGATCAGGACGGCGTCGAGTCGAGTCAGGAAATCAAGGACTTTGCGTTGTTCGAAGACCGTGAGTCGGTCCACGAGTTTCAAACACCACCGCGACTCGCGCGTTTGGCCTTTACGCTTCAGGCACGCGTACAGAGCCTGAGCCTGAACAAGAAGAATGATCTGCAGGCAACGGAGTCGTTTGGTCTGAATGAGATCGACAAGTCCGACAAGATCGCGGGTCTGCATTTCGCGAAGATCAACGAAAGCTATGTGTTGGAATTGCGCGGCAAGTCCGGCGAGCCGCGTCCCGATCGCCCGATCCAGTTGGTGTTGAAGCATCGCGACTTCACCGCGCCGGTGCAGGTGTCGCTGCAAACGGACCGCGATGGCCGCATCGTGTTGGGAACGCTGGAAGATATTAGGGGTGTGACGGCCACGGGTCCCGATGGTGTGGCTCGTACCTGGCCGCTGCTGTCGCCCGAACACACCTACTACAACTCGCTCCACGGTACCGTCGGCGAGATCCTGGAGGTTCCCTATTTGGGAAGCAGCGTTCAGCCGACACGGCAGGAATTGTCGCTGTTGGAACTGCGCGGCGAGACCTACATGGCCGACCAATTCCGCGCCTTGGAGATTCGCGACGGCATGCTTCACGTTCGCGGTTTGCAGCGAGGTGACTACGAGTTGCTGTTCAAGGAGACGGGGCGTCGGATTCGCATCCGGATCACCGCCGGTTCGCGCGTGGATCGGTATCTGTTGGGAAGCGCGAGGCATCTCGAACAGCGAGGTACGAAGCCGCTGCAGATTTCCAGAATCGACGCGGGTGAGGAACAACTCCGCATTCAGGTTGTCAACGGCGACAAGTTCTCGCGAGTGCATGTATTCGCGACGCGGTTTCAGCCGGCCTTCTCGGCGTTTGGCAAGTTGGCGAGTGTGCGGGATGCGGAGCCTTACCTGGTGGTTCCCACTCGGCTGACCTCGTTGTATTTCGGCGGCCGAAGCATTGGCGACGAGTATCAGTACATCATCGACCGTCGCTATGCCACCAAGCATCCCGGAGTGTTGGCTGATCGCCCCAGCTTGTTACTGAACCCTTGGGCGCTCCGTGGCACCACGACCGGTCAGCAGCAAGCACAAGCCGGCACGGAATTCGGGGCCGCTCCCGCACCCGCCGAATCGGTCGCCAGCCGCGAGGCGCAGCAAGATCAGACGGTGGCACAGCTCGGTGATTTCGCCAACCTGGATTTCCTGGATCAAGCGTCGGCGGTCCTGCTCAACCTTGTGCCGGATAAAAAAGGGATGGTGACGATACCGCTCGCGGCGATCGGGGCTCATCAAGACTTGCATGTGATCGCGATTGATCCGCGGAGCACGGCTTATCGCCGAGTTTCTCTTCCCGAACGACCACTGAAGTTGCGCGACCAGCGACTGTTGACGGGACTCGACCCCGCCCGCCACTTCACGCAACAGAAACAGATCAGCGTGGTGGAGACGGGTGCGCAGTTCATCCTGCCGGACATCAAGACGTCGCGTTTCGCCGTCTATGACACGCTCTCGGCAGTCTACGCCCTGTATGCCACCTTGAGCGGCGACTCGCAACTGGCGGAGTTCAGCTTCCTGCTGACTTGGCCCGGGCTGTCCGCCGAGGAAAAGCAGAAGCGGTACTCCCAACATGCCTGCCACGAATTGAACTTCTTCCTCATGAAGAAAGATCCGGCGTTCTTCGAGGCGGTGGTGCAGCCGTATCTGGCTAATAAACGCGACAAGACGTTCCTGGATGCTTGGTTGTTGGGCAAGGAACTCGACGAGTACCTGCGTCCCTGGCAGTATGCGCGGTTGAATGTCGTCGAGCGGATTCTGCTGTCGCAACGTCTGGAGCAGGATCGTCCTCACACCTCGCGCGATGTGCTCGATCAATTCGCGATGTTACCGCCGGACGTCGCGCGGACCAACAAGTTGTTCCTGACCGCCGTGAAAGGACGCGCGCTGGATGCCCAAGATGCGCTGGGCCTGATCGCCGCGATTGAGGAAGAGTCTCTGAAAGAACTGCGTTTCGGAGCGATTGCCCTGCCTGGACTTGTTGATAGTCGCGGTGGTGTCATGCCCGGAGCAGCGGGAGTGCCCGCGACCCCGGCTGCTGATGACCTCTTTGGCGATGCGAATGGAATAGAAATGGGCCGCTTGCAAGCCGGAAAAAGCATTCGGCTGTCCGACAAGGACGCGGAGGAGAAAAAACAGAGAGATGTCAAGCAAATGCTTGAGTTGTTAGAGAGTCGAGGGTCCTCAAGTATGTTGGCGTTAGATCCGGTGGCCGAGGCCGCGGGAACGGCGTACTTCTTCGATCGGCGAAAGGCGGAACAGAGAGATGGCCTTCGCCGCCTCTATCAGGTGCTCGATCAGACGCAGGAATGGGCGGAGAATAACTACTACAAACTGCCCATCGAGCAGCAGTTGGCCGAATTGGTGTCCGTCAACTCGTTCTGGCGCGACTACGCCCAGCACAACTCCGAACAACCGTTCCGTTCGGTGAACTTCGCCGATGCCACGCGAAGTTTCACCGAGATGATGTTCGCCATGGCACTGCTCGACTTGCCCTTTGAAGCCGCCGAACACAAGTCGGAGTTTGCCGATGGACGGATGACGCTCACGGCCGGCAGCCCGCTGATTGTGTTTCACGAAGAGATTCGCGAGGCGAGCCCCATCGTCGAGCAGACTCCGATTCTGGTGAGCCAAAACTTCTTCCGCTACGACGATCGATATCGCCATGAGAACAACGAACAACTCGACAAGTTCGTGACGGACGAGTTCCTGGTCCACACGGTCTACGGTTGTCAGGTCGTGATCACAAACCCCACGTCGTCGCCTCAAAAGCTGGACGTTCTGTTGCAAGTCCCGCGCGGCTCGCTGCCCGTGCTGCTCGCCCAGGAGACACGCAGCGTGCATGTTCAACTTCAGCCCTACAGCACGCAGACGATTGAGTATCACTTTTACTTCCCCGTCGCTGGGCAGTATCCTCACTATCCGGTGCATGTGGCGAAGAACGAGCAACTGTTGGCCCAGGCCGAGCCGGTCACGTTGACGGTCGTCGATCAACTCAGCCGCGTTGACCGCGATTCGTGGCCCTATATTTCGCAGAACGGTTCGGGCGAGGATGTGCTGAACTACCTTGAGACGCACAACCTCCATCGCACGGATCTGGAGAAGATCGCGTTTCGTATGGGCAACAAAGCCTTCTTCCTGAACGTGATCGATCTCCTGGAGCGGCGTCACGCTTACCATCACACGCTGTGGTCGTACGGCATCCGGCACAATGTCGTGCCTGCCGTCCGTCAGTACCTGCAACATGCGGATGGCTTTGTCCAGCAATGCGGGGCGTATCTCGATAGCCCACTGCTGACCGTTCAGCCAATCGATCGGCACGCGTATCAACATCTCGACTACCAGCCGTTGGTCAACGCGCGCCAGCATCAACTGGGGCGGCGACGACAAATCCTGAACGACCGACTGCATCAACAGTATCACCAATTCCTGACGATTCTCGGTTATCGTCGCGAGTTGGATGCCGCCGATCGGATGGCGCTCACCTACTACCTGCTCTTGCAGGATCGTGTCGAAGAGGCGCTCGCCGTCTATGACCACGTCAATCCGGCCGAATTGGAGACGACACTGCAGTACGACTACTTTTCGGCGTACTTGAGTCTGTATCGCGCGGCCCCCGCGAAAGCGCGCGAGGTGACCACGCGGTATGCCAACTATCCGGTCGAGCGTTGGCGAACGGCGTTTGTCGCGATCGATCGCCAGTTGGATGAACTGGAGAGTGGCGAGGTGACGACCGTTGATCCCGAGAGTCGCGACCAACGCCAAGCGACTCTCGCTTCGACCGCACCGGCCTTGGACTTGCGGGTCGAAGCCAAACGGGTGCAGATCGACTACCAGAACCTTAGTCGAGTGCTGGTGAACTACTACTTGATGGACATCGAGTTGTTGTTCAGCCGCAATCCGTTCGTGCAGCAGAATTCCAATCAGTTTTCGCAAATCCGTCCCAACCGCAGCGAGTGGCTCGACTTGCCCGTGGGCCAGCGGAAGCATGAATTTGAATTGCCTGAGGACTTCCACAATCGCAATGTGCTGATCGAGGTAGCCGGTGCGGGACTGAATAAATCGCAAGCCTACTTTTCCCATGCCTTGTCGGTGCAAGTCATGGATAACTATGGTCAACTGCGCGTGACCTCGGCGGCCGAGGGACGTCCGCTATCGACCGTCTATGTCAAGGTCTACGCCCGGATGCAGGATGGACGCGTGCGGTTCTACAAGGATGGCTACACCGACTTGCGCGGTCGATTTGACTATGCCTCGCTCAATACCAACGAACTCGACTTTGTTGATAAGTTCGCGATTTTGGTGCTGAGCGAAGAACACGGCACGGTCGTCCGGGAAGCGACTCCCCCGAAACGATAGTGTGCGAGGTCGAAGTTCAATCGTCAATCGAATTGCCTTTGCGGGGTCTGTCGGCTACATTGATACCCATCGATGTAGCTCGATGAAAGGCGTCCGCATGACACAAAAATCCAGCGACTTACGACATCCGCGCCTGGGGCGGCGAACCGCGATTCAAGCGGGTGCCATCTCCTTGCTAGGCTTGGGGATGAACCATGTCGAGGAATTGTTGGCCGCGGCACCGACGAGCTCCGGGCGTTCCGGTCGCAAGTCGGTCATTTATATCTTTCTGTCGGGCGGTTTGGCGCAGCATGACAGTTTCGATTTGAAACCGGACGCTCCGGATGCGATTCGTGGCGAGTTTCAGCCGATTGCCACACACACGCCAGGACTGACGATTTGTGAGCACTTGCCGCTGTTGGCTCAGCGGAGCCACCTTTGGGCTCTGTGCCGATCACTGACCCATCCGTCGAACGAACACTCGCTCGGGCACCATATCATGCTCACCGGGCGAACCGCGATGCCGCCCGGATTCAATGCGAGTGCTCCGCAGCCCTCGGATTGGCCTTCCCTGGCGTCGATCGCCAATGTCGCCACGCGACCGCGTAACAATTTGCCGCCGTCAGTCGTGCTCCCGGACAAAATCGTGCATAACTCGGGACGCGTCCTGCCCGGCCAATTCGCCGGGATGATGGGCGTGCAGCGCGATCCTTGGTTTATCGAAGCCTCGCCATTTCATCCCAAGTCCTACGGGGCCTTCCCGGAGTTTCCTTTCGATCACCAGGATCGCGGCGACAAGGACACGCGGGTCTTTCAAGCTCCGAATTTGCAACTGCCTCATGGTCTGACCAACCCGCGCCTGCATCATCGCATTGACCTAGTCCGACAACTGTCCGAGCAACGGCGGACGTTGGAGCAAACGGCCGAGACGCGCAGCTTCGATCGCTTTCGACAAAACGCCATTTCGCTGCTCACCGATCCCCAGGTACAACACGCGCTGGATGTGACAAACGCCGACGAGCGATTGCAGGAGCGTTATGGGAAGAATTCGTTCGGTTGGTCGTTGCTGATGGCCAAACGGTTGGTTGAGTCGGGCGTCAATTTGGTCCAGGTGAACTTGGGTAACAACGAGGCCTGGGATACTCACGGCAACGCGTTCCCGCACCTCAAGGACAATCTCTTTCCGCCGACCGATCGCGCGGTCTCGGCATTGCTGGATGATCTCAACGAATGTGGGTTGCTCGACGACACGCTGATCGTGATGGCCGGCGAGTTCGGACGCACGCCCAAGATCTCGCTATTGCCATCGCATTACAAGTTGCCTGGTCGCGATCATTGGGGGGCGGTGCAATCGGTCCTGTTCGCGGGAGGCGGCGTGCGCGGCGGCAACGTGATCGGTGCTTCGGACAAGATCGGTGCCTATCCCGCCGATAAGCCTCAACGGCCCGAGAACTTGGCTGCCACGATTTACCAGGCCTTGGGCATTCCGCCGACAGCCGCGTGGTACGATCACTCTGATCGCCCCCATCACATTTATCACGCCGATCCGATCGCTGGGTTGATTCATACTTGAATCAGTCTCATGGATACTGCGCGAGCCAGCACAAGGTGATTTAGGAAGCGGTCCCACCTAACGTGGCTGAGCCGCAAGCAAACAGTAGAACGGAACTTGTTCCGTTCGAAGCCGTGCCGTCTGCCACAAACGGAACAAGTTCCGCTCTACAACAACGCGCGCGCAAGTGACATCGTAAGAGTCTGACGTTAATCCACAGACGGTGTGGCATCATCGTCTTCGTCGTCGGTATCCGCGTGGCTGATGGCGTGGCCCAGGTCCAAGGTAAACAACAGTTTCGTATCGCCGATGCGAATCAAGTCGCCCGTGCGTAGCGGCATGGCCACCTGAATCAATTTTCCATTCAACAAGGTTCCGTTGCGGCTGCCCAAGTCGCGCACGTACCACTGCTCTCCTTGGCGATAGAACTCGCAGTGCTTTCGGCTACACCGTTCGTCTTGAATCAGAATCCCGTCGCTCGTGATCCGACCTGCGGGAGTCGTGCGATCGGCCTGCAAACAATGCACGTCGCCCCACCGCCGACCGATCCGCGACAACAAGTAGGCATCGCGCGCATCCTGCGACTGCTTTTGCGCGAAAAGCAACTGGAGCATCTCGGGCGTGAATCGCACTCCGCGAGAACCCGCGGCAATATCGAACGCGGATGAAGCCATGCGAACGTTCCTCAGTTGGATCGAACCGTCGGGTCAATCACCGGTCACCTTGATTCTAACCTCCCCGTCTTCCTGGAATCGACTCCAAAGTGACGCAAGATTTGCAGTTTTCGCCCATGTCGGTCAAGTTGGTGACTTCTGGGGGAACCTTACTACTATCCGAAAAGGGGTCAGACCCTCTCCGGCGAGGCCAAAAAGACTCGGTGAAATCGACTCGCCTCTAAAGGGTCAGACCCCTTTTCGGACAGGCTCTTACTGAATCCGCAAACCTGGAGGCAGCGCTTCGCCAAAGACCCGCGTCTGCTCGTCATGATCGAGCTGCCCACCCTCGCGAACGAGTTGCAGAGTGTGTTCGGGTGCGTTGTGGCCAACCAACCAAGCGAGGGCTTCGTCGCGTAAACTCTCCGGAAGATCCCGATAACGATCCTCTGTGCGGCGGGCGAGCTGCATGACGGCGAACAGGACCAACGGGCTGCTGGAGTCAGCGCTGGGCGTTTCTCGAGGATCGATGAGTGATTTCAGCCAAACGGCGGCTCGTGAACTGGGAACGACCGTATTCAGCGGACCATAGACCGGCGCTCGCTGCCCCAGTCGACCGAGTGCCCACAACATCGACTCGCGTGCGGATTCCAATCGGCGTCTACCTTGCAAGTCAACGAGCATGTCGCCCAGCTCGATCTTCAAGCGAATGGGGAGCAACTCCAACGCTCCCAGTAATCGCCAGACTTCGGGCGATTCTTCGGGGCTCAGGGCGATCGCAGAGGCAGAGGCTTTGCCGGTCGTGCTGCGTCGATGCAGGCTGCGGATGGGGCCCAGCAGAGGTTCCGTTAAGGCACTTTGTTGACCGGCCGACAGACCACCCGCCACGCGACGCCACAAGATCAGCGCCTCGGCGCGAATTTCCGGAGTGCCATGCACCAACCGCCCACGGACGGTGCGCCAAGTTTCCGTGACTCGCCAATCGTCCACCGCCACGCCATAACCGGGACGCAACGAGTAGCCCAACAGATTCAACCAACGCGCTTCGTGTGCCGGGCTAATGCGTCGGCCATCGGCATATTGCATCAAGGCTTCCCAAATGCGGCGCAGGAAGGTCATCGGCCAGTGCGCACGATTCAGGCCCGTGACTTCGACGAGTTGCTTGATCAGTTGGTTTGGTTTGACGGCACCTTGCGGAGTGAACACATCGCCGATTAGCCGTAAGCATTCCTCCCACGTTGGTTCATCGAGCGTGCCCTCGGCCTCGCCCACCGAGGCACTGACGGCAAGGTCCGTGCGCAGCGCCGCGCGAACGTCAAACTGCAAACGCCAACTGCGAGTCGAATCGACCTCATGGCACCATAGATCAATCGTGCCGATTTCCGTCAGATGAACGTGTAGATGTACGGGGATTTCCCCCGACTCGTTGCGGCTGCGCGTCTTCAACACGGTGCGCAGGGGCGGCATCGGCACCAGTTGCTCGCGATCCAGAGCTACGATGTCACCAGGCTGATCCACCAAACGCGTGCTGGAAACGAACAAGGGGAACTCCACCGGCTGCGAGACCGCGAGGTGAAACGTCCGCTCGGTCAACTCGAAGTCCTGGCCCGGTTCGGCGTTGCCGGGAACCAAGCACACCGCCACGGGTTCGTCGCTCTGAACGCCGATGTAATAGCTGCGAGCCAGGGCGGCGGCGATCCGCACTCCCTGACCGCGTCGCACCATCCCGTAATACGCCGCACCGCGAGCCACCGCGAGATCCAAGCGATCGTTGTCAAGCACCACGGGAGACCAGTCGAGCTGTGCCTCGCGAAACCACGAGCACAACACATCCAACAAGCGGTGACGCAAATCGGGAGACGCGAAAAAGCCGCCGTTGAACAGCACCACATCGGGACGAGCGGCGATCGCAGTTGGCGTCACGACATCGGGCTGCGATTCGGCTCGGTGCGCCGTCAGGAAGGCAGCTAAGTATCGCGTGATACCGGCATCGGCCGCGTAGGGCAAACCGAACTCTTGAAAACCAGATTGCCGTTGCGTCGGTTTGGCGCTGAGAGGGACTTGGGGCAAAAAACCATCGACCAATAGATTCAGTAACTCATCGCGTGTGACTTCCACCTGCAGGCCACCGCCGATCAGTTTCGTGCCGCTGCCAGGCAGGTTGACGGTCACTGCGGCGGGAGGGGATTCGCCCAGCAGCGTTTCCTTCACGCGCCGACAACTGCCAAGCAAGACATCCCATTGTCGTGCTTCCAGTTTGCCGCCCCGCACCAGTTTTTGTTCTAAGTGATGAGCTAGGGCCAAGTCGAGGTTGTCGCCGCCTAGAATGAGATGATTGCCAACCGCCACGCGATGAAACTGGATCTTGGCGGCAGCGGCATCGGCGGACGAACTGCGGCGAACGTGGATCAGGGTGAAATCGGTCGTGCCGCCGCCAATATCGCACACCAGGATCGTTTGGCCCGGTGTCACGAGTTGATCCCAATCCGTGGCGTGCTTGTAGACCCAAGCATAAAAGGCCGCTTGCGGTTCTTCGATCAGCACGACTCGCGGCAAGCCGGCCCGCGCCGCAGCCGCGACGGTCAGCTCCCGCGCCACCTCATCAAACGAAGCAGGCAGGGTCAGGACGATCTCTTGCTCGGCCAGCGGAGTCTGAGGAAATCTCGCGTCCCACGCGCCGCGAATGTGACTCAGGTATCGTGAGCTGACCTCGACGGGTGACAAGCGATCCACGTCCTCGGCACCGTGCCACGGCAGCAAATCGGCAGTGCGATCGACACCCGCGTGGCACAGCCACGACTTGGCCGACGCGACTTGCCGCCCTGAAGTCTTGGCACCTTCATCCCGAGCAAACACACCGACGGCATAGTTCACAGGTTCTGGCTGCCACGGCAAACGCAACGCCGAGCCCGACTGCTGACTCGTCGGCGGCTGATAATGAAACGAGGGCAGGGACTCGCGGGTTTCGACTTCGCCGGGTCCGACAAGTTGCGGAAGCCCCAACACACGCACTTGCCAAGGATTGTCATTCGCATCG
>JBGTHH010000813.1:0-3476 GCA_041746275.1 Pirellulaceae bacterium
ACGCATACCTTGAATCGGTATTCGTAGTCATTAAATCTCGGACAACTGGAATATCCGCTAGAGTCCACGCAGGCTACCTAGAATTCCAGGGGGTAATGACCTCCATGAGTGATAACCGTGCGCTGCTGGCTCGCTTGAGCAATCACACGGGCGGAGACTACGATGGGAAACGTGGAATGTTCCAAGCTGTCTAAAGATTCTTACGACAAGGACGAATCGATACTGTTTCTAGCATTTTAGCCCGCATCGATGCTTCAAGACCCGTCTCCATGAAAACCCAACTGAACACCACCGGCTTGTTGCTCGTCGTTGTCTTGGCGTGCTTCGGGACGGTGTTGATGATTGTTCCCTCATGGCTGGCGGGGCATATCGAGACGGTGTCGACGATCGGACCCGAGTGGCTGGTCTATGTGTACCTGGGGATTGTCGGCACTGGAGCGGTTCTGTTGTTGGGCAGTACCCTGCTGCTGGGTTGGAAGCTGTGGAGCCGGACTCGACGTAAACAGGCTCGACAATCGCAACGCGATCTCAACCCAAGCGAGTTGACGCGTGAACAGCGCGACTTGGAGATCGACGAGAATCTGGCCACTGTGCAGGATTTGCAAAACGAGCTTGCGGGCAGTCACGAACTGCGCCACGAGCTGGAGCCGCTGAAACACAAGATCGAGATCAAACGCGAGAGTCAGCGTTTGGAAATCGTGGCGTTTGGGGCCATCTCCAGCGGCAAGTCCTCGCTGCTGAATGCCTTGGCCGGGCAGGACATCTTTCGCACGGATCTCAAAGGCGGGACGACGGCCCAGCGGAACGAAATTCCCTGGCCAGGCTTGGACAAGGTTTTGCTGGTGGATACGCCGGGATTGGGGGAAATCGATGGAGCCGCTCGTGGTGCCGTGTCGGCCGACGCGGCTCAGGATGCCGATTTGGTATTGCTGGTGGTGGACGGGCCGTTGCGCGAGTGGGAGTTTCAATTGCTCTCGCAATTGGGCGAGATGGAGAAACGGGTGCTGATCTGTCTGAACAAAGAGGATTGGTACGACGCTCAGGAACGCCAGTCGCTCGTCGGCCAGATTCGCGAACAAGTCAAAAGCTACGTCGCAGCCGACGACATCGTGACGGTCCGCTCGCAGGTGACGCAACGGCCCCGAGTGCGGGTTCTCAGCGATGGGACCGAGGCGGAGGAATTGGTCGAAGTGCCGATCGACATCAGCCCGCTGGCCGATCGCATGATGGGGATCGTTCACCGGGATGGACGTGATCTGTTGTTAGCCAATTTGCTGTTGCAATCGCGTGGGTTGGTCGGCGAGGCGCGGCGTCGCGTCGAGCAAGCCCTTGACCAACGTGCCTGGCAGGTGGTCGACAGGTACACGTGGGGAGCCGGTGGAGCCGCCGCGTTGACACCGTTCCCCATCATGGACCTCATCGCCGGCTCGGCCATCTCGACCAAGATGGTGGTCGACCTCGCGCGCGTCTATCGGCAAGAGATTGACATGAACGCGGCGATCACGTTGCTGGGTCAATTGGGAAAGAATTTGATTTCGATACTGGGGGTGAGCGCGGCCACTCCGGCGGTTGCGGCCACGGTCGCTTCCCTGCTCAAGACGGTGCCGGGTGTGGGGACACTGGCGGGCCAACTGCTGCAAGGCATTGTGCAGGCTTTGATCACGCGCTGGATCGGTGCGGTGTTTATCGAGTATTTCCGAAATGAAATGCGGCAGCCCGAAGGAGGGCTCGCCGCACTCGCGCGTCGCGAATGGGAGCGATTGACGACCGTTCACGAACTGCGGCGACTAGTCAATTCCGCGAAGTCGCATTTCCTCGATCGCTCAAAAGACAACGATAAAGATGAGGAGTAGTCTGCCCGTGACCGACACGCCTGTTTTGTCCGATCCGCACTATCAGCACGCTCTGCGGACATTGGAGCAAACGCTGGATAAGTTACGTAACTGCTCGGCGGAAGAACGCACGCTGCTGCAAAACGATCTGCGTCAGCTTCAAGAGATGAGCGAAAAGCTGGTCGGTGGCCGGGTCGAGATCGTCGTGTTTGGCGAGATCAGCACGGGCAAGTCCGCGCTGATCAATGCACTGGTCGGTCGCGAAGTCGCGGCGGTCGATGTACAAGGCGGGTGGACGAAAGAGGTGTGGCAAGTCGGTTGGGAGGGAGCGGGGTATTGCCTGCCGGGGTTAGTGGGTTCGCAGGTCGTGTTGGTCGATACTCCCGGTTTGAATGAAGTGGGAGGCGCGACCCGTGCCGAGATGGCTCGCGACGCCGCCGAGCGGGCGGATCTGATCCTGTTCGCCACCGACTCGGACTTCAACGAGACGGAGTTCTCGGCGCTGTTGATGTTGGCCAGAATGAACAAACCGTTGATTGTCGTGCTCACCAAGAAAGACCTGTACTCGCCCGAACAGCGTGCGCGACTGCTCCAAGTCTTGCGCGATGAACGGCTGGCGCAAGTCATTTCGGAAGACGACATCGTGATGACCGCCGCTGATCCACGTGAAGTCGAATACGTCATCGAATCGGCCGACGGCAAGACGCGTTCCGAATGGCGTAAGCCCGCGCCCGACGTGGCGGATTTGAAAGCACGGATCTTGGAGGTTTTGGAGCGTGATGGGTTGTCGCTCGTTACGTTGAACGCGGCTCTGTATGCCGCAGATAAGTCGGATCGCATCGCTTCGCTGCGAGTACACCTGCGAGAGAAAAAGGCGACGCAGACGATTTGGAGCTATGCCGTGATCAAGGCAGCGGTGGTTGCTTTGAATCCCATCGGCGGTATCGACACGCTGGGTGGGACCGCAGTGGATGCCACCATGGTTTATAATCTGGCACACATCTATGGTTTGCAGATGTCTTGGACTCACGCCCAGGGACTGGTGAATTCGATTCTGAAAGCCGCCGGTTGGGTGCTGCTGGCGGAACTCTCCACCCACTTAGCCTCGATGACCTTCAAATGGCTGACGCTGGGCTACGGCACGATCTTGACCGCCGCTCCGCAGGGAGCCGCCGCTGGCTACGGTTCGTACATCGTGGGGCAGGCGGCGAAGTATTACTTTGAACACGGTTCTTCATGGGGCAGCGAAGGCCCCAAGCAAGTCGTTCGCCGGATTCTCGATGAAACCGACAAGCAATCGGTGCTCGTCCGTTTGAAGGATGAGATCCGCAAGAAAATCGTCTCGAATCGACATGCACACGGCGACGATTCCGCAGGATAGTCCTTGCCGATTCGTTACAGCCTGTCCGAAAAGGGGCCTGACCCTTTGGAAGCGAGTCGATTTCACAGGATGCTTGGCCTCGACGGAGAGGGTCTGACCCCTTTTCGGACAGGCTCTTGGCCAACAGCCAACTTGGCTCGGCATTTGCCTGGACATTCACAAAAAAGTCGTGCGGCAAGCCAAATTGGCAGCGAGATTCCGTCAACTCGTCGTCCGTAAAGGCAGTAGTGCAACATCCGTAACAGGGCGATGGCGGCAGGCCC
>JBGTHH010000814.1:0-4022 GCA_041746275.1 Pirellulaceae bacterium
GCCAACCGGCTGGCGGGAGCGACGGTATCGCCCTCTTCGACGTCGAGCGACAACAGCGGACCCTGCTGCCGAGCCGGGACTTCGACTTGCTCAATCACCGAGATCACAACACTGGGCACTTCCAAGGAACCTTCCGGCAGCTTCGGATCGGAGGCATTCAGCGTACCGCTCCATAGAATCGCCATGATCACGTTGGCAGGTAGCGACTTCGTCATGGGACATCACTTCCTTATAACAGCAGACGCGTTCGTAACGATTCGTAAAGATCGTACAGCCACACATAGGCGAGCGGACGACGGCCGCAATGGACTTGAGCCATGACGGAGGCCCCTGGGCGTAACGGTTGCACCTGTGCCACATCGTCGATCGCCACCGTAACGAGAACCGACGGTCCGTGGTCTTCGTGGACGTCCGTTGCCAACGCGATCTGTTGAACATGTCCGTGATGGACTTGTTGAGGGTTGGACTTTTGCAGGAAGGTCACCGGCAGGTCATCGCTCAGGTGTTGCTGAGCCTCTATCACATAACCAATGTGGTGGTCGGGGACATAGAGTTGCAACTCCCACGGTCCGGTGACGTCGATGATGTTCAGCAATCGTTGGCCTTGTCGAACCGGGCGCGACTGCAGTTGGGTGACGACATCCCAGGTTTCGACAAGTCCATCCCGCGTGGTCCGCACCTGAAGGTCGGCCTTCTGACTTCGCAGGATGTCCAAGCGTGTCGCAAGTGATTCACGCAGCACTTCCAGTTCCAGCTTCTTGGCCGTCAGTTCGTTAAACTGAGCTTGATCGTTTAGTGAATTCGAGCGACTGATGCGTTCCAGTGTGACCGTGATCGTGTCGAGTTGCTGTTCCGTGGTCGCCTTTGTGCCGAGTACCGTGGTCAGTTCATAATCGAGAGCGGGATTCTCGAGCTCAATTACGACGTCGCCAGCGTGGACCTGATATCCGTCCCTCGAGTTCGACCGCTCATCGACCTGCGCCAGCGCGGGAAATCCGAGCACCGTGCCATCGCTGGGCGCGAAGAGGGCTTCGCGTTGCCGCGGCTGCAGTTCTCCGCGAACCGCGATGTCGAAGTCGGCCGGCATCAGGAGGATCGCTCCGATGACCAACAACAGGACTCCGGCTACGATCGATCGACGCGACAAGAGCCAGGTTTGCAACGTCGCCACTCGCCGACTGAGCCACAACAACGGCAGCTCCGAGATGCGATTCGCATGGCCCAGCACGGCGGCCGATCGTTCCACGATGGCGTCGGTCAGCACTTGGCATTCCGCCAGTGACCACTTGGGACCATGATCGCCAAACTGTTCCACAAACAACACGCCTGCGGGCCGCTCACCTCCGTCGAGCAGTCGACAACGCAGTGGTACTACACCCAACAGCGTGGCACCCGACTCTTGTAGATACTGACTCACAATCTCTTGCAGCGCGAGCGGTGCCGCATCAAGCTGCTCACCGACCCACAGCGGCTGGCCTTGTCTTTGGACTGACGCGGCGAGCAACTCGCCCGCCCGCACGACGCTCGATCGCCGATCGATCGTGTCGACACCGCTCACGCATCGGACGCGGCATTGGCTGCCGCGCGTGGTAAACACGGTCACGCGATCGCAGTCGATCATGCGGCGACCTTCATTCGCCAAGGTATAGGCCACGCGGTCGCGCTCGAGATCCTGGAGCATCTGGCGTGTGAAGTCATCCAGCTCCTGGCGTTGTCGGCTATGGCGGCGAAGTTGGCGGAGTTCGCGATGGCGATGGAAATCGGCAGCCAACTCGCACATCACCGACAGCAACTCCCGGCTGCCCTGCAAGGCGGTCGGCGAGCGGTCGGCGTCATGAAAGATCTCGACGACACCCCGCGTCTGCTCATCGATGGGAAAGACACTCCACAGGGCTGCTCCCGGAAATGGATGGGCGATGATGGGGTGACTCGCTCCCGCACCAGTCGATTCCGCAGTCGCCGGACCACCCCAGGCCACTCGCGTCACGAGTTCGACGTGCGGTGCGGAGTGGGCCATCTCCGGTGTCACGGAAGCTTGGTCGAGCCGCCACGACTGGTCGAGTACGGGAGCCTGCTGTCGCGGCACGAGCCAGACTGCGCCTCCATCGGCCGCCAACGCTTGCACGAGTCGCTCGATAAGTTCGGCGTGGAATTCACGAGGACGAATGTCGGTTTGAACGCGATCGGCCAACGCCGTGACGTGGGAGGAAATCTCCTGCCAAGTCTGATCGGCGGCATCGTTTAGTGAAGATGAATTAAACATGGCGTTAGTCGCCAGTATAAATTCCACGGGGGAAAATGTAATGCAATGTCAGCGGATTCGCGCCGGCGAGGTGTTTGTGAAAGCGGCACTGGCAGGATGTAGCGATTATGACGGTCATGCCCAGAGTCCGAAATTGACACGTTTAGCGAATGCTCGTGTGCCGACGATTTCTATGATTGGACCTATTGTAGCGAGATACTGCGCCTCCACTTTGGGCACCGGGCCGCAGGGGAGACCCAGGGATGGGCGTCGAGAACTACGACAAGATGCGAATTCCTCGAAGATGCCGAACGGCGTGCCTGATCGCCTGTCTATTGAGTCTCGTGGCGGCAACGGCCTGTAACTGGAACAAACCGCGAAGCTATCGGTTTGCGGATGCCGACCTTACGCATTACGTCGAGAGTGCCACGCACATTCAGTTTCCCGACGTCACGCCGGCCTGCGAGGACCAATTCGTCGAGTTGGCTTCCACCACTCGGCCCTTCACTTTGGCCGACCAAGGACCGATTGAGTTTCGCGACATGACCTTGCAGGAAGCGGTGCAGCTAGCTCTGTTCAACTCGCAGGTACTTAGGGATTTGGGAGGCGCGGTCCTACAAGCACCCGATAGTGTCGCCACGACGCTCACGCCCGCCCTCCAAGAGACCGATCCGCGATTCGGAGTCGAAGGCGCGCTGAGCGCGTTTGATGCGATGTGGTCGACCAGCGCCTTCGTCGCCAAGAATGACCGGGCTCTGAACAACGAGTTTCTTGGAGGCGGCACGCGGTTGCTCCAGCAGGATCTCTTCAACTACAGTTCCGAGCTGTCCAAACGATCTGCCGTTGGCACGTTGTTAACCGCGCGGCACAACGTCGAGTACGACTTCAACAACGCGCCGGGCAACGATACGCCCAACAAACCGTGGATGACGAACTTAGAACTCGAAGTGCGACAACCGCTGCTGCAAGGCGGCGGTGTGGACTTCAATCGCATTGCGGGACCCGGCGCGCGGCCCGGCATCTACAACGGCGTATTGATCGCACGCATTAACACGGACATCACGTTGACCGACTTTGAAGCGGGCGTGCGGGATCTGGTCAACGATGTGGAAACGGCCTACTGGGAGCTCTACTTCGCCTACCGCGATCTGGATGCCAAAATCGCGGCACGCGACCAGGCGCTGAACCTGTGGCGGCTCGTGCAGTCGCTGGAAAGTTCGGGACGACGCGGGGGAAGTCCGGAAAAGGAATCGCGAGCCCGCGAGCAGTATTTCCGACTCGAAGCCGAAACCCAGAACGCGTTGACCGGACGCTTGCAGGAGCGCAGCCGTGCCACGACGTTTCGCGGAGTGGGCGGGATTCATCACAACGAACGACGCTTGCGGTTGATGGTCGGCATGCCGATCGGGGACGGCAGTCTCCTTCGCCCCACTACCGAACCAACGATGGCGAACGTGCGGTATGCTTGGGAAGACGTGTTGGTCGAGTCGTTAACGCGGCGGGTCGAGTTGCGCAAGCAACAGTGGAAGATCAAACGCCGCGAACTGGAACTGCTCGCCGCCAAGAATCACTTACTGCCACAACTCGACGTGCTCGGCCGCTATCGCTGGCGGGGTCTGGGTGAGGATTTGCTCAATCCCAATGGAACGGGGCGTCCACCCTTCCACAACGCGTTTCAGAATCTCTTTGATGGCAACTTTCAAGAGTGGCAACTGGGTGCCGAGTTCTCGCTTCCGGTGGGCTTTCGTCAAGCGAGCGCCGCCGTCCGCAACGCACAACT
>JBGTHH010000815.1:0-2134 GCA_041746275.1 Pirellulaceae bacterium
TCTGCTTTGCGTATCGACACACTCGCTTGCGCGTCGGGCTTGTATAAGTCTTGCCGAAATACCATCAAACCCAACCATTACTGATGTAGGCCCTTTGCCGAACGGCTGGGCAACCGCCAGCCTGATTGAACCTTGCTCACCGCCGGAGTGAACCGATATGGCCAGCGCAACGACCAGCGGCATCTACCGTGACATCACGCAATGTATTGGCAATACGCCACTCGTCCAATTGCAGCGGATCACCGAGGGCTGTGTGGCCACCGTGGTCGCCAAGGTCGAGAACATGAATCCGTTGTGGAGTGTGAAGGACCGGATCGGCCGCGCGATGATCGATGCCGCCGAACGCGAGGGCAAGATTGGCGCGAACACGGTCATCATCGAACCCACCAGTGGCAACACGGGCATCGCGCTCGCCTACGTCTGTGCCGCGCGGGGCTATCGTCTGATGGTGACGATGCCCGAAAGCATGTCGTTGGAACGCCGTCGAATGTTGAAAGCCTTGGGAGCCGAACTGGTGTTGACTCCGGCGGCCGAGGGAATGCCGGGAGCCGTGCGCGTGGCCGAAGAGATGGCTCGCGACAACGACAATTACTTCATCCCCCAGCAGTTCAACAATCCCGCCAATCCCGAGATCCATCGGCGGACCACGGCCGAGGAGATTTGGCGAGATACGGACGGGCAAATCGATATCTTCATCGCCGGAGTCGGGACGGGCGGGACAATCACCGGGGTCTCGGAGGTGCTGAAGGCGCGTCAGCCGCGTCTGCGTTCGATTGCCGTCGAGCCGGCGAACAGTCCCGTGATTTCCCAACGCAAGGCCGGAGCCGAACTGAAACCGGGTAAACACACGATTCAGGGGATCGGCGCGGGCTTCATTCCCCGCGTGTTGAACGTCGACGTCATCGACGAAGTCGTTCAGATTCACGACGAGGTGGCGGCGGACACGGCGCGACGGCTGGCCAGTCAGGAAGGTTTGATGTGCGGGATCAGCAGCGGAGCGGCAGCCGCGGCCGCGTTGCAAGTCGCCCGTCGACCCGAGTCCGCCGGCAAATTGATCGTCGTCGTGCTGCCCGACATCGGCGAACGATATCTCTCCACGACCCTGTTTCCGGAATAACCCGGGATCGCCGCGAGTCGTTATTCCTCGGCGTCCTGCGCGTTGGCGATAGGCGGATCCGGGATCAAGCGGCCGCGCCGCGGGAAGTAGTGACGACTGATCAGCTCAAAGGCATCACTCTCGTCAAAGTACATGAAATGGCAGATCTCGAAGTAGTCGGGACTGACCTTGATGGCGTTTAACGTGTTGCGTTCCCGCTCACGGCCTCGACCGCGGCGCGACGTGGTGGTGCCGCATTGGACGATGATGATGCCTTGATGACCGCTGCGCAGCTCGGGATAGACATCAAGCGAATTGCCCATGTAGGCCCGATGCAAATGCCCCCCCAACACGAGGTCGACTCCCATCTTCACAAAGCGTTTCATAGCTCGTTTGGCTTGGGGCATGATCCGATCGCGTTCCACATCGGGAGCCGGCGCGAAGTGGTGGTGAGCCACGACGATCTTCGCCAAGGGAGCCTCGGCGTTGTGAAACGATTCCGTGCAGAAGTCGAGTTGTGCTTCGGTGATGCGGCCGTTCGAGATGGCGGTTCGTGGAGCCGTCGAATCGAGTCCCACAAAGACGGCTCCGTTCACCTGCCACACACGATTCAGGTCGGGTGAGATATATTGGCGGTACTCGCGGTGGGGGTCGAACAACCGCTCGGCGACGCGATATAAAGGCACGTCATGATTGCCGGGGACGACCACCAACGGCACTTGGGGAAACCGCGCGAGAAACGCCCTGGCCTCAGCGAACTGTTCCGCTTTGGCCCGTTGCGTAAAGTCGCCACTAGCCACCACAACATCCGGTTCCAACAAATGAGCCAGCCTTAACACCGCCTCACCGACTCGCGAGCGATAAGGTGGCCCAAAGTGCAAATCGGAAATGTGCAGAAGACTCAACATGGCAAGGCCGTTCCGAGAACAGAATCAAGCCATTAGCGTAACAGACAACAGCGGCAGCAGACAGGCTTCCACCACCGGTTCGGACAAGGCAACTCGATGAAAAAAACTTGTGTGATCTTCAATCCCTGTT
>JBGTHH010000816.1:0-4770 GCA_041746275.1 Pirellulaceae bacterium
GTCTCCGGGCGAGAAGCGGGTGGGTCGGCCGATTCAACCAAGCCAAATCGTCGCCGCTGGCGAGAGGAAGGGGAACCGCCACCCGAGCCCCTCCCCCCGTCGAAACGACCCGCGGAGATCTGTCGCGAATACATGAGCGCCTCGCTGGCGCAGATTACAGACGGCCGCGTCCCGCCGGTCCTACAACGGAAGCTCTTGAAGCACGCGACGGCAGTGCTGGGCTTGGCCCACGTCTTCGCGCGCCACATCCTGCTAGAAGAAGCGAACTCCATGGGTTTGCGACTGGATTCGGCGACGACTTCCCAGGCCTTAGCGGAGGACATCCCCGAAGAGTGCGTCAGCGATCCAAAGCTGCAGCAGTTCCTCGATCGCTGCATTCCGATTCTGGCGCAGCATCGCGGCATCACGGCGCACAGCCGCGTGCTGATGAACGCGATCGCTCAGGAACTCGGACTGACCGAGCAACAAGTCGAAGAGGCCATGGCCGTGGCACAGTTTCGGGCTGCGACCGTGGGCGAAGAAGATGGGTTGCGACAGCAGGAGCGGCTGGACGGCTTTCGCGATCTGGCGCGCGGGACGCTATTGAGTTTGCCTCGCAAGCTGCTGACGCATGATGTCGAGCAAAGTCTCCTGCGACACGGCGAAGAGCGGCATGGCATAAAACCGGAACTGGCGAAAGTCGCGATTCGCGAAGTGTGTGCTGGCTTAAAGATTCGACAAATCTCCCAACAACAAGCTCACGACCATATTCAACGCTTGGTTCAGGAGAAGCTGAACGATCACGCTCGTCTACCTCGCGAGGTCCAAGAGCGCATCGAATCGGAAGGCGACCAATGGGGGCTGAGCTTCGCACAAGTGACCGCCATCATTCAGGAACAGGTTCGCCTGCGCGATCAACAATCGCGAGCCGAACGCAACTTCGCGCACGGAGCCCTGGTCGCGGCGGGAGTGGCCGCGCTAGTCGTGGTCGCCTTCTTGGGTTGGGTCTGGCTGGCCGGCACCATGTCGCCCGCGCCGCCGGAGTTGACGGAGGAACCTCCACGTGTTCCCAGCTTGGTTAAGGTCGACGAAAAACTGGTCGACACGTCGTGGTGGGGCGAGGAGCTAGAGTTCGCCATCAGTAACGCTCGTATTGAGTTTCGCCCGCGCCGCGAGATCTTCATTCAGATCGAATCCCACGATCCAAGCGTCCGCCGCTCGGCCTACGGCTCGCTGGTCGCCGAATTGTTCGACGCCTCGCACAGTGCCGCACAACGAAACTTGTTGTCGTCGATCATCGCGCAGTGCCATGCCCGCGATCCAGATCGCGACTCCGCCCGGCGACTGCTCGACGACTTGCTGCGACACATCCCACAATCGGAAAAAGAGTTGCGTGTGGACGAGCAGCTCTTCGCGGATGCCTTTGTGGCCACGCGCGCGGCGGTCGCCTTGGTCAATCATGCCAGCGATCAGCGACAAAGCGATGCGATCGTCGAGCTCAGCCAAGCGACCGGGCGCACCTTGGAGGTCGGGACCTCCTCGGAGGTGCCACAGCAGTTGGCTCTGGAGGGGGTTGCCGAGCGACTGTATCGAATGCTGATCGCGCGGGCCAGAACCGAGCCCAAGCAGGTCGCCGCGCTGCAACAGATGGTTTCACAACAGGTGGCCCCGTATTTGGAAGCCGCTCAGCTTGAAAAGCTGCAAACGGAGTTCTTGGTGGTCGTGCTCTCGGCAGCCAGTACCACGTGGCGCGACTACACCACACTCATCAACGCGACCATTCAATCGAAGAGTCCCTTGAACACCGTGCGGATGCTCGACATCTATGAAAAAACCACCGACACCGAATTGCAGTCGTTCCTGGCCGAGCGGTTGCTCGCGCGCGCCGGCGTCAATCCGACGGAGCGCGATGTCGTCACGGTCGCTAACGAGGTCCGCCAATCGCTTGGAGTCGCGGGGCTTGGCCAAGTCGATCCGCGCCGCGCGAAGCTCCTGGTCAGCGCCGAGAGCTTATTGGCGGAATCTCGCGCCGACATCAACGATCCCGAACAGATGTTGGCGGAATGGGTGCAACTCGCTTACCAGACAACCTTGGCGTGCGCATTGTCCCAAGGTGCCGCGGGTGAAGTCGCGTTCGATCGATTGTCGAGTGAAGATGTCGCCGCTCGGTTGACACTGGAAACCAAGTCCGATGGCGAGTTTGCCACCAGCACACGGTCGCTCGAACCCTCGCATTCGCGAATGGTGAACGAGCGGCTGAACATGCTGTCCCATGCGCGCACGGGGCCTGTCGCCCGCGCGGGATTTGTGGACTATCTGGCCAATATGGTCGAGCAAATACACGACCTGGCACCCGACCAATCGGAAAAGCTCGCGCGGTATCTCTTGATGAAGAAGACCGCCGAGGAGCAGCGTGCGATCCTCAAGAATGCCGGGCAGATCGGTCGTTGGAAGAGCGTTCGCCTGGCCGTCGCGGATCAACTGGAGGAAGTGGGACTCGATCGCGCCCAATTACAGGAATTCGTTTCCCAGCTCCTGCGCCGCGAATACAAATTAGGCGAAGGAGCCGCTGGTCGGGAAGCCTTGCGGGCCGAATTGATGCGCGACGTGTTGGTCGATCTGCAACGGGAGGAAAGCGGCCGTCGCGACAAGTTTCAGGTCTATGATCTCGCCACGCGAACGCTGTTCGATTTCTACACGGAACAAGCCCAGGTGCGGCGCGTGCCGACGGCAACGACTGAGTCGAAGACACCGACCGCGGTCGTGCAGGCTTTGATCGAACAGACTTTGAGTCAGTTAGAGAGCGGCACGCTCAACGACGATGATCGGCAATTGGTGACGCGGCTCGGCGTGGATGTACGAGCCATCGATTACCTCGCCTCTAACGACCTGCAGCGACTCGCGCTGCTGGAGCGAGTCTGGCTGCAATTACTCGCCTTGGAGACCTATCGAGAGCAGCGTGATCGTCAAGTCGCGGCGCTCGCGATCCTCGATGAATTGGCCGCGCGCGATCAGGCGGCGAGGCATGTTCTGGTGCAACTGCGTGATGGTCAAGCGGCTCTGCTGAGCATGTGGGTGCTCAGGCATCGTGCCACGTAATCGGAGTGGGAGAGAGTGATGACAGCTCGTCAACTGGCCCTGCTGGTGTTCGTCGCCGCCAACCTCGTGTGCCTGCCCGGCCGGGCGGTGATTGTCTTCCAGAAGAACAGCGAGGAACCGCTGCGCGGCATCTTGGTCCGCGAGGACACGATCAGTATCGAGGTCCACGAGCTGCTCCCCAGCGGCGAGATCCGCAAGCACATCCTGCCGCGCGTGTCGATCGATGACATGCTCCGGGCGGTCGATCCCGAGCGTTTGGCCGGGCTGGATCCTGCCGAGCCGGAATCGTATCGCAGCTACGCCGAGGATTTGGCGGTGAAGACCGAAGATCCCGAAGCCCGCGTCTTCGCGATTCGGCTCTACTTGATCGCGGCGTATTTGAAGCCCCACGAGCTAGGTCGCAGTTGCCTGCTCGGCATGGCGAGCCTGGCCCGCACGCCGGAGGAGGAACGCGCCTTCCGCGCCATGGCCTTTTCGCTGGATGCGGATCACGATCCGGCTTTGCTGAAAGCGCCGCGCTTCGCGTCGGCGGAACTCGTGGGGCTGAAGGAGGCCGATCGCCGAGCTTTGAAGAACGCCCTGCAAGCCTTGCGAAACGGCCGCACGATCGAGGCGCGGCGCCATTTCGCGCGCCCGACGGTACAAGAGACTCTGGTGTACTACACCCATCTCGTCACGCCGCTCGACTTGCAAGAGGCCCTCCGCGCCGAGGGTCGCTTGCCCACCGATTTGCTGCGCAAGTTCCTGACGGTGGAATTGGCGCTGTCGTCGAGCAGCGTCAGTCAAGTGGTCGATGAGGCCAGCGACTTCACACCTTGGTCGCGCATCATCGCCCGCAACGACGTCACCCCCATCAAACCGCAATCGCTCCTGACGATTACCGAATTCGATCCCCGCCAATCGCTCTATCGCGACGGCCAATGGATCGCCCCCGAGGCGTAGGTCGAGTCAAGCAGCTTTTCAAAAACCCTGGGCTCAGACAATAGTTGACCGGCACCCGGGCACCCGAGGGCGAAGGGGCGAGCAAACTGCTGAAGAGCGGTTGCTGACTCGGCCAGGGATCGCTAGAATCACTCGTTTCGCCATACGAGCCCAGCGAGCGGTGTGCGCGAACGTTGACGCAATCCATTACGCATAGATGGCATCCGGGAGGACGCACAATTGGTCGGCACTAAGAGTTATATGGCCAAACCGGGGGAGGTCGCCCAGCAGTGGTGGCATGTCGACGCCTCGGACAAGATCGTGGGCCGCTTGGCGAGCGATATTGCCGTCATCTTGATGGGCAAGCATCGTCCGACCTACACACCACACGTCGATACGGGTGACTTTGTCGTCGTCACGAACGCCGAGAAGGTGCGCTTCACTGGTAAGAAGTGGGAGCAAAAGTCCTACACTTGGTACACAGGCTATCCGGGTCAGCGTAGCGAAACGGCCGAAAAGCGGCTGGAAAAGAAGCCGACGGACATTCTCCGTGAGGCCGTTCGGAGGATGTTGCCAAAGAATAAGCTAGGCCGGCAGATGCTGGATAAATTGAAAATCTACGCGGGTGCCGAGCATCCGCATCAAGCCCAACAACCGCAATCGCGGGATATGGGTTGTTAGTCATTGAGGAAGCTGGTTACACATACCGTCAAGCAGGTTGAATGAATCATGGTCGTGGCAAAGAAGGACAAGATTAACGGCGACGCCTTG
>JBGTHH010000817.1:0-2013 GCA_041746275.1 Pirellulaceae bacterium
TCCTCGGGGTACTTGTGCAGTTCGCGCTGAGCCCGCAGGTAGTCGCCGACACGAGCCCTCACGCGAGCCGCCGTGACTAAACGACGCTCCTGCCGAGTGGCCTCAAGTTTTTCTTGGCGAGCCGTCAGTTCACTTTCAAACGCCGTATCGCCCGACGAAGAGGGCGGCAGCCGCATGAGTCGCTCGCGGCTGCTGTTGAACACGCCATATAACGCGTAATAGTCGGCGGTGGGGATTGGGTCGTACTTGTGATCGTGGCAGCGGGCACAGGCTACCGTCAGCGCCATCGTGCCACGAGTCACCACGTCAATGCGATCGTCAATGATGTCGCGTTGAACACCCAGGAAGCGTCGGCCAATGGTCAGAAAGCCCATAGCTGCCAAATCCTCTTCCTCGCGATCCGCGACCTGATCGGCGGCCAACTGCAGCAGTAAGAAGCGGTCATACGGCATGTCGCGGTTCAAGGCCGTGACGACCCAATCGCGATAGTTCCAGGCATGTACCCAAAATCGCTCTTCGCGGGCGTAGACGTAGCCCTTGGTATCTGAATAGCGGGCGACATCCAACCACTGCCGAGCCCAATGTTCGCCGTACGCTTCGGATTCCAACAATCGATCCACCAGTCGTTCATAAGCTTGCGGGTCGGGATCATTGACGAACTCCTCGACCGCTTCCGGCGACGGTGGCAAGCCAGTGAGCGAATAACTCACGCGACGGATCAGCGTGCGGCGATCGGCTTCCGCGGACGGTCTGAGCCCGGCCTTCCTCAGTTCGGCCAAGATGAAGGCATCCACCGGCGTGCCACTGTCCGTACCCTCCAGTGCGGGTAGTGACGGATCGCGCACGGGCAGGAAGGCCCAATGGCTGGCCGCCGGGTCGACGGCCGTGGAACGAAGTGGAGCCGCTGCGGACGGCCAATAGGCATCCAAAGTGATCCAACGTGTCAACGCGGCGATTTGCCCGTCACCAAGCTTTCCATCGGGAGGCATTTGGGGCTCGTCGTCGTACCGCACCGCTTGCAGCAGCAAACTGGCAGCGGGCTGGCCGGGCATCAACGCGGGGCCCGAATCACCTCCTTGTAGCATGGCCATCCGCGAATCGAGTCGCAAACCACCCGACTGCTTTTTGTCGCCGTGACAGCCGATACAGTGTTCCGCCAGCAGCGGACGAATCTCCGTTTCGAAAAATCGCTCGTTGGCTTCCTCGGTGCTCGGCTCCGCTTGCAGCGACGGTGACATCCCCAGCCACAGCGCCAAACAGAGCCCCAGACGAATGCCGAGCCGAGCCCACGCCCATGGCGTGATTGCTCGACAGCGAGATTGGAGCGTCGAAACTTGATACCCAGTTGAGTTCACGGAACCAGACTCCCGGTGACACTTGGCCGAATCGTGTTCCGATCATTCTAACATCCCGCTCGCGACATGCCTCCCGTATCGTCAACATGCTTTGTTTAACCGTTAGCCAAAAGCGGACAAGAGAGGCACAGACTCAGGTCAGCCACTCGTCGGCTGATGCAGCTTGGCGTGTTCTTCCTCGTCGCTGGGGCGATTGTCGAAGCCCCTTTCCACCGTCAACTCGATGTGATCGACGAACTTGACATTCGCACACTCGTCGATTTCGTCTGTGTGGCAAGCGGCATGGTCGGGAATATAGAAACGCACCGGCCCGCCTGACTTGATGTCCAACGGTTGGCCGTTCAGGCGATAAATCAAGAAGGCTCGGTCTCGCACAGGCGCCAGTGGAATGCTGGCGTGAAAATTGTCGAGCGATCCATGCAGTCCAATGTAGTTGGCCGCGTCGGACGCCTGCACCAGCTTGAGCAAACCATGCAAGGCGACGGCATCCCCGGGGCGCTTAGGATCGATGCGGCTGACATCAACAATCTGATACTCCGCATCCAGATCGACCAGATCCTGATACGTCAGTTCACGAGGTTGCTTGACAGCTCCATCGATTCGCAAGATTACGGCGTCATGCATGTCGTTTCCTCTGTGGATCGGATGAAGAGCCTGG
>JBGTHH010000818.1:0-5661 GCA_041746275.1 Pirellulaceae bacterium
AACTCCGCCCCAATCCGACCCGCTCGCCATAGATACACGGAAAGTCAGTCTCGCCGCTGATGCGGCAGGTGTAGCCACAATTTAACGTGTGGTACCAAACGTTGAGTTCCCAGATCGATGGCGTATCGACGGAGGAAATGAAGTCGCAGACACCATGAACCACATCGACAACATACTCGTTCGCGCCGATTCCGTCGAAGCGCGGCATGGCATAGTCGGGCAGCTTGTCGGGTGATCGACCTTTCCAATCGGCGTTGGCTCCGCCCCATTGGCCTTGAGGGAACTGTCGTGAACCATCCGGCATGTAATCCGGCAATTGCAAACCCCACCCGCTGTGCGAAAAGCCCACGACACCACCCTGCTGCTTGCCCCACGCCAGAATCGGCAGATCCCAAGTCGGCCATTCGCCAATCCGCTGAGTCCGCGTTCCCTTGAATCGCCCCTTTTCGGGGCCAAACGCCCAGTCGAACTCGACTTCGGCGGGATACGTGTAGTCGTCGTCCTGCAAACGTAATAAACAGAGATGGCCCGCATGTTGTGAGGGAAAACCGGAGACCTCGACATCGTAACGCATCAGGTGATTCGACTGGGAGAGCCGACTGACCGCGCCGTCGAAGAATTGCTTTTGGAAATACCAACACGGTCCCCACGACAACACGCAGCCGACATTCAGATCTTCGCCCAGGATATGGCGCATCATCGCTTCGGGAGTCACGCCTTGCGTGGGCGACTCGTAGTGAGCACATCCAGCGGCATGTACATGATGATCGCCCGAGTACCATTGGCGATCGATCAGCTTGATCCAGCGCACCAAGCGAAACGTCTCCTTGTGCTCGCTGGCCACAGGCACCCGCAACTCACGGTGCAGGATGCGATACTCGGGACCGCGCGTGTAGGTCACTTGATAATCGCCCGGCGGTAACACGATGAACTCGCCGCTGTGGCGATAGACTTGATCGTGGAAGAAGAAATCGGGGGACAACCGCCGTGATCGAGCCGGATAGACTTGCCCACGCTGATCGCGAATGACGAACTGCCCCGTGGTCGGTGTCCCGTCATCGTCCAGGATCTCCAGTTCGACTTTAACACTCGGCTGGCACTCAAACAGCACCGCCAATTCGTTGCGAAACCCCAGATCTTGCGTCCCCTGTCCCACATCAAACTTGAGCGTCGCCTCGCGTTTACCACGATCGCGACTATAGATTTGCAGGACACGATACTCCAACTCCAAACCGGAAAGCGTTTTGTTCAACGGTTGATTGTCGAACGTCAGCACATCCATCCAACGATCGGGAACATCCTCTGGAGTCACTTTTAAGTCGGGTGCGGCGGCGCTGGTCGAACGATGATACACTGGAGCCGCGTTGGGACTCTGCACGCCCAGCGGTGACGTCACACCGGCTTCATTGTGGACCTTGACGAGGAACACCTGCCAACCTTGTTCGTGTAAGTTGGGCGCGGCCGCGCCACGTGCAACCTTCACGCGACTTTCCGGATTGATGTTGACGCCCGCCAGACAGAGCGGATCGAGTAGCTTTTGAATGCTCGCGACGGCTTGATCGTCATCGCCGTCCTGAAGCGCGGCATCCAGTTGCGATTGTTGTTCGGCTGTCAATGGTTTGCCTAGGAATTCGAGAGCGCCAATGACGCGTTTGACCTGGGCCTTCAAAGCTTGCGCGGCGACGCCTTGAACTTGTCCGAGTTCCTCCGCCGCCAGCCGAGACTCATGTGGCGTGTAAGCGGACACGGAGATGATCACCAGCGAAACCCATAGTCGATAACAGCGATTCATGACGATCTCCTCGAAGCGGATGGCCGGGGCGATGAGCGAGTGCCGTTATGATGCGGGTACGAGAAAGAGATTGCAAGCTCACCGAGACGGCTCGGTCGATTTGCGGACTCGGCGGACGTTATTGGTTTCGCGGAGAGGCTGTGAAAAAATTGGGACAGGCACCTCGCAGCTACGCGAAATCCTGGCAAAACACCGAGATCCGCTCGGAGCCAGTCCCATTTTTCACAGCCTCGGATCAAACCTCGGGGACGGGGACGTGCAGCTCTTCACCCAAGCGGCTTAGCGCTTTCCAGTTCTCGCTATCCAAGTAGATGCCGTTAAGGAGCCGATCTTCCAACAGCATGCGTTCCGGATCGCCCGGTAAGACAATCCGCTCGCAGCCGTCGACGCGTGGGCAACTGCGGATATAAGCAGTCAGTTGGGCGACTTCGCTGCGGAAGTGTTCGCTGCCGCCAAACGCTTCGGGGTCGAGCAACAAGATGAAAACACAATTGCCCTTTTTCGGATACAACGGTTCTCGAGCCACGACGCCGCCCGATAGCGCGCCTGTCAGTATCTCGATCATCAATCCCAGACCAAATCCCTTGTAAGCCTGTGCGCCTCCCATGGGTAAAATCGATCCCGGCGGATCGGCGTACAAGGAGTTGGGATCGGAGGTGGGGCATCCGTCGCTGTCGAGCAGCCAGCCTTCGGGACACGTCTCGCCGGCGATCTTCTTGACTCGGACCTTGCCTTCCGCCGTGGCGCTGGTGCTAAAGTCCAACACCAGCGGTTCGTCGCCGTTAGGCACGCCGATCGCCAGCGGATTGGTGCTCAGCCGAGGGGCCTTCCCGCCGGGAGGTGCCACGCGCACCGCCGCGCCATGCGAGTTGACCATGAGCATCGATACCAACCCATCGGCCGCCGCCCGTTCACAGTACTCGCCCAACCGACCGATATGACCGCAATGGACCATGGTGCCCACTGCCAGACCGTTCGCCCTGGCTTTCTCGGTCAGCCGCATCATCAAACCACTGGCCTGAACCTGACCAAATCCCCAGTGTGCGTCGGCGGTGATGTGAGTGGACGATTCCTTGAGGATCTCCAGCGGAGCCCCCGATGCGCATTCGCCCGTCTTGGTCGCCTGAATGTAGTACGGCACGCGCATCACGCCATGCGAGTCGTAACCGCGGAGGTTCGCCGACACCAAGCTTGGCCCGACGCAGCTCGCTTCCTCCGGCGTGGCACCGCCGGCGGCCAACAATGCGGTGGCGAACTTCTCAAGTTGTGCAGCGGAAATGGTGGGCATGGGAAACCTCGTAGTGTTCGAAAGTTAACTCGCGGGTATGGATCGCGAGGATCAGGAATATGTTCGTCGAACAGTCGGCGACATGCAAACTATTCATCGGCCGCTGGCGCGTGCCCTCGGACCTGTCGCATCGCTTCAAACAACGTGACCGCCACCGCGCTGGCCAAATTCAAACTTCGCACCTGGTCCCGAATCGGAATGCGCAGGCAACGGTCCGCGTGGGCTTCGAGCATCGATTCGGGTAATCCCTGTGTCTCGCGACCAAAGACAAAAATGTCACCCAACTCGAACTGAACGTCGGTATACAACTGGCTCGCTTTCTTGGAAAAGAACCAAGGCCGAGGCTCGGGCAAACGCTCGCGCAACTCGCCCCACGACTCGGCCATCTCCCATTCGAGATGTTTCCAGTAGTCCAATCCGGCACGCCGTAACGCACGTTCCTCCATGCTGAAACCCAACGGCTTGACCAGCCACAGTTTGGCCGCCGTGGCCACGCACGTACGGCCGATATTTCCCGTGTTTTGCGGTATCTCGGGCTCGTGCAGGACCACATGAAAAGTCGGTTCGTACTTCACATCATGGGGATATCAACTAAACCGGAGACCGTCAAGCGGCTTCCCCCGAGTGGCCTGTCAAGTTAGAGTCTTACGTCGTAATATGCTCGCATCCGTGGAGATGAGAATGAGTACGTCAGCGGTCAGCCGCAGATCCGAATACACCCGCGCGCTTGAGTTTGCCCAAAGGCAAGTGGCGGGCATCATTGTCCAACGTCCGGACTTTTTTCCGATTTACACGGTTCAAGGCCGCTGGTTCCACGAGGGGGAGTTGTGGACTGATTGGACTGGCGGATTTCTGGCCGGCATGATGTGGCAGTTCCACTTGCGAACGGGTGACGACACGTGGCGCGAACGGGCTGAACATTACTCGCGTTTGCTCGAACATCGGCAGCACGATCGGGATGTCCACGACCTCGGGTTCATTTTCCTGAACACGTATCGGCCGTGGTTTGAATTGACTCAGAGCCAGGCCGAAAAGGGGTCAGACCCTCTCCGGCAAGGCCAAGCACCCAGTGAAATAATCGACTCGCCTCCAAAGGGTCAGACCCCTTTTCGGACAAGCTCAAACGAAGCGCATCTGCATGAGGTGCTGATACAGGCTGGACGCACGCTGGCCATGCGTTTTCAAGAAGCGGGGCAGTATTTGCGGAGCTTCGTCGCACCCGAATCGCTATTCATCGACATCATGATGAATGTGCCGATCATCTTCTACGCGGCTCGCGAGACCGACGATGCCGATCTGTTGCGCATCGCGACGGCCCACTGCCGCACCACGCGCGACAAGCTCGTCCGTCCCAACGGCTCGACGGCTCACGAAGGCATCTTCGATCTGGCCACGGGGCAGTTCCTCCGCGAAACGACGCATCAGGGCCTGCGGGGCGATAGCGCCTGGGCCCGCGGTTTGGCTTGGTCGCTCTACGGTTACAGCCAGTGTTATGAATTGACTGGCGACGAGGAGTTCCTCGATGTCGCCGAACGCAATGCCGCGTACTGGCTGGAACACCTTCCCGAGGATCGCGTTCCCTACTGGGACTTCGATGCGGATCTCTCGCAGCCCGCTCCCTGGGGAGCCCAAAAGGACTCGTCCGCCGGAGCGATCGCCGCCAGCGGGTTAATCGATCTGGCTCGACAAACGATGTCGGCCGAACGGGCAAGTGCCTATCGCACGACGGCTCTGGAGATGCTCGATGCCTTGGTACAGCCCGAATACCTCGCCCGCGAGACGCCCGGCTGGGAGGGGATTCTCAAGCATGGCGTGTATCATACAAAGAAGCAGCTTGGCGTGGATGAATCGGTGATGTGGGGCGAGTACTTTTTTGTGGAAGCCTTGACGAAGGTCGTGCGTGGCCTGTGATCGGGTGATGTCGGTCAGCCAGAGTCAGCCTGGAAAGGCTAACGTACAGACGAAGGTCGTGCGTGGCCAGTAATCCGGTGATGTCGCGGTCGTGACTGCGGTTAAGAAGGAACTTTGAATCATGGCTTTTCAGGAGAATGCCTCGGTGGACACAACTCGCAACCCCACGCGTAGCGTACGCATCGGTTCCATCTCGATTGGCCACGATCATCCGATTGCTGTACAGAGCATGACGGCGACCCATACCCAAAACGTCGCCGCCACGGTCGAGCAGGTAAACGCCTTACATGCCGCCGGCGCGGATGTCGTACGCATCGCGGTCGATAGCAAAAAGGACGCCGAGGCGCTGGTCGAAGTCCGTCGACAAACCGCAGCCAATCTCTCGGTTGATCTACAGGAGAACTATCGTTTGGCCGAGTTGGTCGCACCGCACGTCGACAAGATTCGATATAACCCCGGCCACTTATATCATCACGAACGCGAGAAGCCGTGGCAGGAAAAGGTGCGGTTTCTCGTGGGCGTGGCAAATGAACACGATTGTGCCATCCGCGTGGGCGTGAACTGCGGCAGCGTCGATCCGGCCAAGGCCGATGCACATGCCGGGGGCGACGAGCTGGCGGCGATGCTCGAGAGCGCGTGGGAACACTGCGACGAACTCGATCGGCTGGGG
>JBGTHH010000819.1:0-4744 GCA_041746275.1 Pirellulaceae bacterium
GTGTGTGTGAGCCGATCTTCCGGTGGCGGAGTGTCGCGGCGGCGGAGTGGATGTGGTGGTCGTGTGCTTTCGGGTGGACGGCTTGGCTTTCCGTTGCGACATGAGCGTGCCTCCTTGGCGAGGTGGTGGAGAAGTCATCGAGACACCACCACGATAGGCAAAACCAAGTGTCGGGGCACCTTTTCGGCGCGCGACGCCCTCAAGTTAGGTTTCGGAGCATTGACGTAAATCGAGTTGAACTCAACTTACGTCGATTGGATGTTTTGCAATTCGAAATGCGCAAAATTTTTAGCGTGCTGGACACCTTGTCGCGCGCCTACAATCCGGCACGTTCGCGTCGATCCATATCCCAACTCGAAGGAGGTCTGCCCGCGCTTACGCGCATGATCGCCCCCCATTGAGAAACCAGAAATCAGAAGTTATTCAGGACGAGATGTGCGGAAAGTGCGTTATTGGGGGGATCGAAGTCTATGGGTTTTGATGTTAACTGGACTCGCGATCTTGATGATTGGGCAAGCTATCTACGTGTTGGCGACATCGACCTTCCCAGAGCCACCTTTCGGCCTCCAATAGTTAACTCGTTCCCAGGCTCCCGTCTGGTCACGCACTATCTTGGAGGCTCCCGCCTCATACCACTCAATTGTGCTTTAAAAGCCGCAGCCAAGTCGCGGTGTCCGTCTCGGAGAGGCGGACCTACGCGAAGCGTGCGTGGATTTGCGGTCGTTGTGCGGATTGGACAGGCAGGAGCCTGGAGTGCAGTGCATTCCCAGGCGGGAGCCTGGGAACGAGAGACGAAGGAGCCTGGGAACGAGAATACGGTCCTGAGTTGCCGGGCTCGCACCGTGGCGGCTAACGAAATGAACTCCTCTCGCTCGCAAGGCTGCCGGTAACGCATTCCGCGAGACGCCGTCTACTCTTCCCTCACCAACTCCATTAGTCCACGTAGGACAAGGTCGTGAAAGCTGACCACCCCCAGTACTTGACCATGATGAATGACGGGAGCTCGCATGATGCCGAAACGCTCCAGCAGACGAGCACAGAACCGAATGTCCATTTCCGGCGGCACGCTCAAGACCGGTTTGGCCATGATTTCATACAGGTTCACACGACTGGGCGAACGGTCGGCGGCCAAGATCTTCTTGGCGATGTCGGAGATTAGCACGAGCCCATACTCGTCGTCGGCGTGCGACTTGTCGACGATCAACGCTCGGGTCTCGGGATGTTTCATCGCCAGCAGAGCTTCCTTGACCGTCAGTTTGCCATCGACCAAGTCAAACTCTCGCTTCATCACGTCGCCGACGCGAACGATCTTTTTATCCGTCATAGCTTTTCCTCCACGATCTCCGTCAGTTGTTGTATTTGATGACTCACTCCCACGGCGTCCTCGACATCCAATTGCAATGCGATCCCCGTGCCGGGCGAGGTGTCGAAACTCGCCGCATCACAAATGGTTTCCAGAATGTGACGAGCCAAATGCCGTTCGACCAGGAACAGCAGCACATCGCGCTGGGTCTCCAACGACAACCCCAAAAACGTCTTGGCCGGCTTGAGTCCCTCGCCGCGCGCGTTGCCAATCACAGTCGCGCCGGTCGCGCCGGCTTCACGGGCTGCCTTCATGACTTTGTCGGTTTTGTCGTCGTCCACAAAGGCGATGATCAATTTGAAATGCATGTCTTTATCTCTCCCAAGGAACTCACCTAATGTTTTCCGCGATAACGGTGTCGGCCGACGCGTTACGAGTCGCCCGCGCGCCGCGTGTTCCACCACTGTGCTAACTGAGCGTAAGCCATCACGGACATGATAGGGAACAACGCTGCCAGGGCGATCAACCCGAAACCATCCGACAAGGGATTGCGGCCGGGCACATGACTGGCCAGCCCCAGTCCCAACGCGGCCACCAAGGGGACGGTCACGGTTGATGTGGCCACGCCTCCCGAATCGTATGCCAATGGAATGATCATGGGCGGGGCGAAGTAGGTCTGCACGATCACGATCAAATACGCTCCCAATATAAAGTAGGGCAGTGGCAAGCCGGTGGTGATGCGAAACGTTCCCAACGCGACTCCCGTTCCCACACCCAAGGCCACCGCCAAGCGCAAGGCCCACGCTCGGATTGAACCGCCCGAAACCTCTTGAGCCTTCAAGGCCACCGCGATGAGCGCGGGTTCCGCAATCGTGGTAGTTAATCCGATTGAAAACGCGAACACATAGGTCCAATGATAGCGGTACCAAGGCAGCGCTTCGTTCGAATCCATTTCGGCGGTGCTCCGGACAAACTCGGGCGAGGCCAATTGCTGAGCCATCGCCTCTCCCAAGGGGAACAAAGCGACGTCCAGTCCGACCAGAAATACCGCGAGCCCCAACAAGACCAAGACGAATCCCGCCACCACGCGCCGCAAGTTGGCGACAGCGCGGCGCAGCACGAACAACTGAAAGAACAAGATGATCACGGCGATCGGCACGACATCGCGCACGGTCGCGACCAACGAAATGCCCAGACTCTGTAGGATCTCCCAGATGGTTGTCATGGCGACACGATACCCCAGAGCAGAACGAACAGAATCGGTGTCAGCGATGCCAAGGCAATTAAGCCAAATCCGTCCAGCAACGGATTCCGCCCTTTGATGCTGGAGGCCAGTCCGACGCCTAACGCGGTCGTCAACGGAACCGTGATCGTCGACGTCGTGATGGCTCCCGCATCGTAAGCGACGGCGACGATATCCGGGGGCGCGAACGGAGTGAGCAGGAGGACTCCGCCATAACCCGCCATGATCACATAATGCAACGGCCAGCCCAGAATGATCCGCAACACGCCGATGACCAGTGCCACTCCGACGGCGCAGGCAACGGTCAGACGCAGTCCCATCGCGTAACTCTGCCGCAGTTGCTCCTGGTGATCGGGGCCGCCAGCCAACGCGTGGAACTCCGCCGCCTTGCCGGCAATCGCAATCAAGGCAGGCTCGGCGAAGGTGGTGCCAAAACCAAGTGCGAAGGCAAAGGCAATCAACCACGGTAGGCTGCCCTTGCGGGCAAATTCATGGGCCATCGACTCGCCTAACGGAAACAGCCCCGTCTCGAGCCCCACCACAAACAATGTCAACCCAAGCACCACGCACAGGAGCCCGACAAGCAGTTGCCCCACGTGTTCCAACGGCTGGCGGAAAACCAGTGACTGAAACAGACCGACCACCACGATGATCGGGATCAGATCGCGGAAGCTATGCCATAACGGCGTGCCAAGCGAACGCGAGAGCCGCGAGAGTTCAGCCAGTCTCATCGTACGTCCTTGTTCTCGTGACAAGCTTCGGCGTGGCCTGAAGTCAGGCCTTGTGACGGAGCACTTCGTTTGGATGCCGCCGATTCCACCACCAGTTCGGCCGCCTCGCGCGCCACGTCGGTCCCGGCTTTACCCATCGCCACGCCAATGTGGGCCGCGCGCAGAGCGGGTGCGTCGTTCACCCCGTCGCCCGTCACCGCGACATAGTGTCCCGCGCGTCGCGCGGCATTCACGATCAGCAGCTTTTGACGAGGCGTGACGCGGGCAAAGACGCGAGTTCGTTGGACGAGTTCGGACAGTTCCTCGTCCGAAACGACGGCGGCCGCCACGAGGATATAGATCAACGGGCTGGTGAACTGCCGCAAGACGATCTTCCACACCGGAAGCGGTTCGCTCTCCGGCAGTAGATTCGGGCCGTAGGTCTCGCGGCGACTCGCGACTTCCGCTTCCGTTAAGTATTGCGGAGACGCCTTCAGGCCCACCATCACCGCCTGCGTCGGCTCGGCATGCCACGGCAGTACCTCCTGCTTTGCGAACTGCTTCATTCCGTATCCTTCCAGTGGATCAATGACGTCTTGCAACTTTACCCAGTCGCGACGTTGTGCCCATCGCAGGCAACGTATCTCGGAGATCACTGAGCGTAAGTCCCGGTGGCGGTTTACATGGTTGCCGCATTGGCAAAAAATGTCCACCCCCTTCGCGACGTGAGAGTCTGTCCCGAAAGAGATCTGACCCTGTGGAGGCGAAACGATTTCACTGGATTTTTGCCCTCACCGGAGAGGATCTGATCCCTTTTCGGACAGGCTCTTAGAAGTGTGAGTCCGGTGAGCAATGCCCAGCGCGCGAAACTACTTAAGACTGTCCGTATTCGCACAGTCATCGCGGTTACTGACGACACAAGGCTCGCCCCAAAACCGCCATTGACCGCGCCACCGGCGTCAGCCGCCCCACCGTGTACAGGATCGGCGAGCAACATGCTGCCGGAAAGCTGCAGAAACAACCCAAAGGGCATCTGTCGATGTGACTCAAGCGAGTTCGGGTTCCGCGAGCAGACGGCGACAGGTCCGACAGCAAAAGAACAGTGTTTTTCCTGCCAACGATGTGCCGCAGTTCGGGCGTCGAACGGGTCTCATGAACTTGGTACACTGGCGGGTTCTACCATCAGACCTTTCAGATCAGCGTACTTTTGTTCGCCGGGGCGCAGCATGGACGTCAGTCTCCAATCTGTCAATTTCGCAGACGCTACGGGCGTAGCGATTGATGGGTTGGTATCAGTAACGAGTCCACCGGACGGACTTTCGCCCGACGAAGCCTCCGTGCTCCGGCAGGCAGCGACTTTTCCGGAGGTAACGTTCGTATTTTTTCGGCGATTCTCAGACGGTCGCTCATCTCAGCCGGCTGCGTTTGTTGTCGATAACGAAGACGAACAGCTCGACAACGGGCAGCTCGCCAAACTTCACAACGATC
>JBGTHH010000820.1:0-5255 GCA_041746275.1 Pirellulaceae bacterium
GCCGGCGATCGTCACGGCTAGCAAGACCGATTCGCAAATCATCGTCGGACAAGGCGATTATCGCTATGTCATCCATCATGCTTGGCCGCAGCTTCCCACGGAGTTCACGTGGCAAACCACGCATAACGTCGCCGTCGACAAAAGTGGCTTCCTCTATGTGATTCACGAAGGCCGCGTCGAGCAGAAGGATCATCCCGCGATCTTTGTCTTCGATCCCGAAGGACGCTACGTGCGGTCGTTCGGCCAGCAGTATCAAGGGGGCGGGCACGGTATCGAGGTACGTGACGAGGGCGGGACGGAGTTTCTCTATGTCTGTGCCTATCAACAAGTCAAGGCGTTCTCGAAGCTCGATTTGAAGGGCGAGATCGTCTGGCACCAGCATGCGCCGATGGAGTCGGGGGTGTATGCCAAGGACGAGGATACGAATCCGCAGAAGGTGTGGGGCACGGATCGGTTCTTGCCGACCAATTTCGCCTTCCTTCCTGACGGCGGTTTCTTTTTGGCGGACGGCTACGGATCGTTCTACATTCATCGCTTTGATAAAGACGGCAAGTGGGTCAGCAAGTTCGGCGGGCCAGGCGAAGGGCAAGGGACCTTCAAAACGCCGCACGGAATTTGGCTCGACAATCGCCCTGGCCGCGAACCGACGCTCGTCGTCTGCGATCGGGCTCACCACACGCTGCAAATCCTGACGCTGGAAGGCCAGCATCTCGAAACACTCACGGGCTACGGCTTGCCGGCGAACGTCGATACCTACCAAAATCTGCTACTCGTGCCCGAACTGCACGCGCGACTGACGATCCTGGACGAGAAGAATCAGGTGGTCGCGCAACTGGGCGACGACGTGAAGCGTGTCACGTCGGAACAAGGCATTCGCAACGATGCCGCCCGCTGGCTCGACGGCAAGTTCGTTCATCCTCACGACGCTTGCTTCGACAACGAAGGCAACATTTTCGTGGCCGAATGGGTGGCCACGGGACGCGTGTCGAAGCTGACGCGGTTGAGTTAGCTCCCTTTAACGTACGATTACTCCGACGGTTCGGCCTTCAACAACCAATCGACGACGGCACTGGGCTGAGCTGCTTCCGCGATCAACGTCATGTTCTTCGCCGCGTTGTTCGCTTGATAAGCGGCCTGGACCACTCGCGGCGCGCCACTCCCCTCCCCTGCCAGCCACAACTTGGTGGGCGCGGTAACAGCCAGCAGCGCGGGGACGTCTCCATACTTGGCGATGGCGGGCACGAAGTCGGCCGAGTGAAGATCCAGTACCTGACCAAAGCGGAAACCTTGCGTATCGACCGCGACGGACGCGATCGCGTCGCGAGCCTGAGGCGCGGCGGCAGCAGCCCAACGGCCCGCTCCACCTAAGCCGACCAGATCGATCCGCTGTGGCATCAACTCGTGGTGCTTGGCGAAGGCCAGCACGGTCAACACATCGTGAACGCGTTGTACGAACAGAGCGTGGTTGTAACCGAACGTGTACGCGGCGGCTTCGCGCGGATTCGCCACGCGACGCGTCGGGGTCGCCGACTGGCCCTCCGCTAGCGACTCGCCCTGGTACAGCAAGTCCACGCCCAGGACGGCGACTCCCGCGCCGAGCAGTCGTTGAAGCTCGGGTTGCGGCGTTCCCGATTCATTAAACAAGCCGCTCTTGCCCGCTTCGTCCAGCCAGACTACCACGCGACGCGACCATTGCTTGGGATAGAGGATCACCAGCGGAAGCTCTTCTCTCTCGCTGGTATTTCGTAACAGACCGAGCACTTGCAGGTAACTGCCGCGATCTTCTTCCGAGCTCTCCTCGAACGCGATGTCTTGTGACGTCGGCAGACCGCGACCGATGATGACATCCAACGCTCCACCGACCACTTCGCGGTAACGCTGTTGGGAATCGGCATCGGTCGGCAGGAGTTGCGCCAATTGTTGTTCGCTGTCGTCATGCCACCAGCGCAGGAGTTGGCGCTCAAAGTCGTCGCCGCTCGCGGGTTGCGGATGAGCCTCGTTCCAAACGGTCATTTCGGCTTGGGTCAGACGGCGAATCTCCTTTTCCTGAATCGGCTCCGGCTGGCCCAGCTTGAGATGTTGATTGAACAAGTGATACATCGCGTGACGCGAAACCGCGTTGTAGTTGTGACCAAACTCGGTGCGAGACAGAAGCATGACGTTGTCGGGCGCGCCAAGAAGGCGATAGTGCTGCAACAACTCGGGAAATCCCTTCGTATCCATTTGCTTCGTCCAGTCGTTGGCTGCGGTCAGACCGATCGGCTTTGGCGCGAAGAGTGCCGCGAACTCGATATTCCCCGTGCCCACGCGCATCAGGCTGGCGTTCTCGCACGTGCAGCCGCCTTGCATGGCGGTGGAAACCATCACGGCCGGAAAGCAGACGGCGGGCCGCGGGTCGACCGCACCCAGGATAAACGTTTGCGTACCGCCGCCGCTGGCACCCGTCACCGCCAGTCGGCTGGTGTCGACATCGGGCAACTCACTGAGAAAATCGAGAGCCCGGATCGAGTTGTAGGTCTGCAACCCCATCACCGATTGGCCATGCGATTCCGCTTGCGGGCTGAACAAACCCCAATTCTCGACCGTGTTCATCTCGGGTCGTTGCTTGGCGAAGCGATGTGCCACTTCGTAGGAAATCTGTTGGCTATCGGCATAACCGAGCATGTCGTAGTGAAACACCACACAGCCCAGCCGCGCTAACTGCACACAGCGCGATTGCAGCGGACTGCGACCATTCTCCTCGAACTGCTCGGCACCCGCAGCGATCTCTTGCTGGACGCTGGCGACCGAGTTCTCATAGAAGCGACCGTTGGGCCAATGGCCATGCGGGCAGAGGACTCCCGGAAGTTTGCCCGACTTGCCTTGCGGCCGATACAAGTTGCCGGTGACAAAGAACCCCGGCATACTTTCGAAGTACACCTTCTCGACCGTATAATCCCCCGCATCGATGCGGCCATGGATCACCGCCTGGAGCGGCATCTTGGTGGGAAGCGGCCACAAGCCATTGGCCACCAGCAGTTGTCGACGCACCCGTTCGGCACGCTGCTGCCAAGCGGCGGCGGACGACGAGGGTGTGAACGGGAAGTAGCCATCGAGATCCTTGGGTGGCTCCAATCGACGATCTTGTGGAAGTTGGCCGGCGGGCAATACGCGAGGTAATTCGGCAACGCTCTGGTCGACGACTGATAACAGCCACAGGGTCATCATCACAAAACAGATTCGATGCATGGTGGGACCTCACGGATTGCGGGTAGGATGCGGATGGATGGGAGCCGAACTTGCTTTGCTAGTGTAAGTGAACGAGAATCGTGACGCCATCTTACACGGGTGTCAGGCACAGAATTAGGAGATCGTTAGTGATCAAACGCAATGAGGCGCGATGGTCGGCTTGGCCCTTATGTCCGCAGTGTCACGCGAGCCGACGGACACTCTGCCCAGACTGCGTCGTGCCGAGCGATTCGTTCGCACTGGCCGACAAAGGTCCCACGAACTCACCGGAGGAAGCGAGCGGCGGCGAGGTCATCACCGCGACGGAGAGTCCTGACGAAGTCCTTTTGATCTGTCCGACTTGCGACGAAGCGTTCGCGCCGCAGTTCGAACGACGATGTCATGCGTGCGGCCATGACTTTGGAACGGGAACGGAGTATGTCGAGGAAGTTACGGAGGAAATGAACTATCGAGTCGTGCTCGCCGTGGCGGGAATGCTGCTGTTGGCTGGTGGGTTACTGGCGTTCTTTGCCTTGGCGCTGCGGAAGTGAAGCGATTCGCGAACGTGGCCGAGCCATACGCCACGGAATCACTTGAACCGACTCGGCCGAAACTTCGACGCGGATCGCGCCATCCACCGCGGTGTGCCAAACGTGCGAGCCGCCTAGTTCATAGGCCGTTTTGGCCGGAGATAAATCGCGGCCATGACCGCCACTCATCACGACCACCTCCGGGGTTGTCCAGGCGGAGAAACCTCGCGGATTGCTGCGTGGCGATCCGTGGTGCGGGGCCATAACGATATCACAATCCAGCGGAAGTTCAGCCATGACGTCCTCCAGGCCGGGCGATTCCAAGTCGCCAGGAAGCAGAATCGTCCGACCTTGATAGGCGATGCTCAGGACGATGCTATTCGCATTGTCGCTGCCGTCGACACCTCCCGGTAGCGGATGCAAAATGTCGAACTCAACACTACCCACCGATCGCAACACTTGGGAGGCATCGAGCTCGCGTAGTGGGACTCCCGCCGCAACGATCGCCTCGCGCAGCGCATCAATCGCCGGTGTCGATTCGCGAAACATCAAGGGCGAGACATAAACCACACCGACCGAGAATCGCTCCAATAGTCCGGGCAGCGCGTTGTAGTGATCCGCGTCGGCATGTGAAATCACCACGGCATCCAGATGCGTTACGCCACGCGACCAGAGCAACGCCGCAATCGGCTGCACGGCGGCCCGCGATGTTCCCAGACTTCCCGCGTCGTACAACAACGTGCGCCCACCGGGTAGTTCGATCAGCACGCTGGTTCCGTGACCGACCGCGACAAAGGTGCATACGAGCTGCTGCGCTCGGTGACTCTCCCAGCGACTTACCGGCCCGACACTGAATGCGAAACCGATCGCAAACCACGCAGCGATGATCGCCGGACGCCAGGCACGCGGCGGACGTAGTCGCGGTACGGCCAATCCGACCGCCAAGCCGAAGTAAAACATCACGACCCACCAACATGGCGGCGCGGGAATCCACACGTGACTTCCCGGCAACGCCGCTCCCCACCGCGCACACGACTCGATAAACGACAAACTTTGGTCACAAATCCAACCACAGACCACGGCCAGAGGCGGCAAGATTCCGCCAAACACCAGCACTCCAAAGCCAGCGAACAACGCGATGCCCATAGGAATCCAGACGATCGGATTGAGCACCACCGAGATCGGAGACACCAAGTGAAAGCGATACATCACCAAGGGCAAAGCGATTATCCAGATGACCGTGCTAACCAACCATAAATGCCAGAAGAAGGCCGCCACCTGTCGCGCCACGCGGATCGGCCAGGGGCGGCTGAGGGCAATCAATCGCTCCAAAGGATCGGTGTGGTCGGAGCGCACGAAGTACCAGCTTTGCGAACAGGAGAGCGTGGCGACCGCCAAGAAGGAGAGTTGCGTTCCGGTCTGAAACACATTGGACGGATTGATCATCAACAAGAGCAGTCCAGCCAACGCCAGCGTGTTGAACTCGAAGGCCCGTCGACCGCAAAGTCTCGCGACACA
>JBGTHH010000821.1:0-11889 GCA_041746275.1 Pirellulaceae bacterium
GCGGATGTTGATGATCTCGGCCAATTTGGACAGGGCGACCTCGCGTTGGTCTCGCAGGCCGACCGCATCGCTCGACTTGGTCGCGCCGCCCTCGGTTTGCACGATGTTAACGTTCAGCTTGGCCACTTCCTTCAGCAAGCGGTTGATATCGGCGGCGGCCCCGACGACTTGCTCGTTCAAATTGGTGCGGAGGTCGTGGACCCGCGCATCCATCCGCTGAAAATCTTGTGTCAGCGCCTCGCCCTGGAGCACTGCCAGGTTGCGCACCGCGAGACTCTCGGGTTGGTTGAGGATATCGTTGATCGAGTTGAAGAAGGTCGACAGCGAGGTGCTGAGGTCGGTATCGCTCAACTCGCCGATCAAGGCTTCCAGTTCCACATAGGTTTGCTGCTGCGTCTCGCTGCCCACGAGATCGCTGATCGCGACCCGCAACCGTTCCGTCAGGAAGCGATCGGTCTGCTGGATGATGCCATCCACGCGCACACCCAACCCCAACGGCAGACCGCCGATCAACTGGGTGCCCGCTGGCTTGAAGATCGCCACCTGCCTGGCGTAACCCGGCGTGTTGGCGTTCGCGATATTGTTGCCCGTGACCTGTAGGCCTACCTGGGAAGCGAATAACGCGGTGTTCGCGATCTGCAGTGATCCGAGAAGCGACATGACAGCACTCTACGCGACTTCGTCAGTCCCGCGGAGCGCCTAAACTTCCTTGTCTACCAGCGCTCCGCGCGAGTCTGACGGCTCGTCTCTTGAGTATGTCGGCTGTAATTGTCCGCCAGTAGCAACAATCTCGAGCAACTGTGAGAGATGCAGGATCGTTCGTTGAGCTAGCACCCAGTTGGCGAGGCTTTGATGTTGTAGCAATCGTAGCCTCGCGGAAACGGCTTGCATCTGCCTTTTCACGGGAGCCCGTTGCGAGGGTGGAAGGGTCGCGGCCAAACTGGTCAAGTTCTTGGCCGGTAGCCCCTGCTGTTGTGCGACGGTCAGTAATTGCTCCCGCCGCTCGTGGCAGTTCCTCAGACGCTCGCACAGCGCCTCGGCTCGCGGATGCAGGTCGGTCATCTGCTGAATGTCGTGTGCCGCCATGCTGTCGCGTTTGGCGGCCAAGACGTCGAGCAGCTCGGTCTGCACGCTGGACAAATCATCGAGCAGCACGGCCAGGTCGGTTTCCCAATCGAGGCGAGAAGTATCGGCAAGCATGACGGGCATATCCTTCGAATGATCACAATGTTGCTGTCAAACTACGATCGGTTAAGCGTGAACAAGGTAAAGAGTGGATCGGTGAACTCGCGCGCGGAGGACTCCGCCAACCGTTCGGACAGCACTTGATCGAGCTGCCCCTGAAACACCTCCTCGGCGCGGCCTCCATGAAAATACTCGGACTTCTGCACGGTCTTGCGCATCGCGCCCAACATCTGCTGAAAGAAGGTCTGCCCCACGAAATCGTCGAAGGCTTCGCGTAAGGCATCGGGTTGTCCGTCCGACTGGTTCAACATCGTGTCGAAGTTTGGCCCGGCCAGTTCATTCGAGCCCGATACACTCGTCAAGGGCGAGTAATGCGGAGCGCTGGGGAGGTGACTGGAGATCTGCATCGGAAATCTTTCTTGCGGCGATGTGTGGGAAGGCTGAATCACTGAAACACTTAAACATTGAGACACAGTGTCGCGCTATTGAATGATCAGACGTCCGTACAGATCACCACTTTTTTCCAACGACTTGATAATGTCCATGATGTCGTCCGGGCTGACCTTCAGCGCGTTCAACGCCGTCACCAAGGCTTTCAATCGCGTGGTGGAAGTGTCCGCCGATTGATCCAGCACGAACAGCGGTCCATCGGCCGGCGCGTTGCCCGTTTCGATGCTGAGATTACGATGCGTAACGGCCACGCGTCCCACCATCACGTTGTCGCCGATCACGATGTTGCCGTTACGCTGGTCGATCACCACTCGCGCGTCGTGTCGCGGCGGCACGATTTGGGTGTCCAACACCAGCGCGATGAATTCCACCGGATTGCGGCGATACTTGGGCGGAATACGGACCTCGATGTTGACCTGGTCCAACGCCTGAGCAATCGCCTGTTCGTGGAAGTTGTTGCTGGCACCGATCTCGCGCGGTTGCGAGTTGGTCGGCGAGCCGATCCCCAAACTACGCGGATTGTTGAGCAGATCTTCGATGTCGAACGCGGTCTGGAAGCTGGCGTGATGCTTGTCCAACACCAAGGTAACGAGATCGTCTTTCATAAAGGCGTTGTGAAAGTTCTCCTCCAAGCGGCACCCGGCATGTACTTTCGCGGAAGTGGGCGGCCCACTGTTGTCCAACGCGATGGCTCCCTGCGCGTAACCGTAGATGCGTGGATTTCCCGGACGCGGGCCGAGCAGCGGCGTCATCATCAGATAACCGCCCTCCAGACTCTTGGCGCTGATGGCGTTGACAACGCAATCGATGGTGTCACCCTGACGAGCTCCCTCGGCGGGGATCGTGGTAGTGACAAACACCATCGCGACGTTCTTGGCATTCTTCAACTCGTCGAGCAGCTCTCCACCCGCGGCTCCTTGCCCGAGAGGATTACCCATCAGCGACATCATCTTGGCGAGCGCTCGCGTGGTGGGTGCCTCGCCATCACCCGTGCCTTTCAATCCGACCACCAAACCGAGTCCATGCAGAGTGTTCTCTTCCTGGCCCTTCACGCGACAAATGTCGCGAATGCGCAGGTACTGGGCGGAGCACTCTGGCGCGGTGCTCGCCCAGAAACTCACGAAGATCATCCCGCTGCACAGCCAACGCCGCGCGACATGGCTCGCCCAACTCAACAACCCATTCATCGACAACTCCTCACACGACTGCATTAAAACGGATGAAACTCGTCCAACCAGCGTACGAACCAACCTCGCTTGTAGCTGTCGCGGACGTGCCCGCGCTCACGCTTGTCGAGCTTCATATCCACGATGTTCCGACTCAGCACGACGTTATCGGGGCCGACGTCCTCGTGACGGCAGATGCCGGACAGCGACACTTCCCACACCTCGTCGTTCACTCGAATCTGCTTGTGGCCTTCGAGGACCAAGTCGCCGTTGGGTCGAATATCGGCCACAGTACACGCCAGATTCAGGGCCAGCGATTCCCGCGATTGCATGTCCCCTTCCGTACGAAACAACTGCTGCAACTGGCCTCGGACACGCGGATCGCCATCGGCTTGCACGGCTGGCTTAAGCGCCTTGAGTCCAATCAACCGCACCCAATCCTGCAGGCGCGCGTCATAGAGTGCGTCCTTGCGGCGTTCCATTTCGCCCTCGGCTTGAACGCGCGCCAGTTCGTCCACGCGAATGGTCACGCGATCGTTGATCCGGATCTGTCGCGGTTGCAAACGCGGGATGTAGGTCCAACTGCCGCCATCCAATGTGGTCGGGGGCCGAGTGTCGAGCGGCAGATCGCGGGCATAGATGCTGGAGCTCTGCGCGTGGGCGGGTTCGGCCTGCGACCAGACGATCGCGAGACCGACTGCTACGATTAAGCTCCCGGTAACACGGGGGAAACATCGCCGTCCATCTGAGAGCGACGTCTTCACACGACGATCGGTCGAAAGCATCTTACTCGTCTTGTGCATAGGAACTTTGCTCCGTGGTTCGCGCGGGACGCTGGTTGATGCGGTTGGTGGTGTCGCTGGCGGAGATGCCCGTGGCATAGACCTCGACTTGATGCAGTCCGGTGACATAAGTGGAATACTGTTGACGATTCTCCAGCGATTGAACGTTGATGATGTCGCCGAAGGAACCTTCGGAAAGCGCCTTGGCGGTTGTCACGATCTGCACGCCGGCCGCGCGGGCTTTGACACGGACCAACTCGCCGCGCCGCACCAGGAGCGGTTTGCGAAGCTGACGTAGATCGACAATTTCTCCCGCGGCGATCGAACGCAACACTTCCTGACCCACGACCTCACGCGGTTCGACCGCGGTCACCGCGCCGCGCGGTACGGAAGCGGGAACCTTCAATTCCAGATCGCTTTCACGAATCACATCGCCGCGATTTAGTCCCCGTGTTGCGACGACCACCATCGCCTCCCGCGTGACGATCGGCAGCGCCACGCTCGTTGCCTCCACGGCGGGAGCCTGCCGCGGGTAGATCCGAGTTGTCTTCGCGCCCGCGAACTCCACTTGGTTCAAGTCGATGTCATGCAAGACGAGCAACTCGACCAACTCGCGGACATGCAGCAGCTTGGATTTGCCCTCGGCAGGTGCCGGAAAGAGCTCGATGCGAACGAGTTTCGCCGAGATTTCCGCATCCGCGGCTTGCACCTCCGCCACATCGCCCAACAGCACGAGCGAGCCTTGAGCATGAGCGGTGGGTCGCAGCTTCACCTCCGTCGCGTCCGCCGACAGACTGGCGAACAAGATCGCCAAGAAGTTCAATACGATGCGAAGTTGGCTTGTGGTTGTCATGTTGTTATCAATCAAGGTGCGTGTCGAGGATGGTCACGATGTCCGAAAAGGGGTCTGACCCTTTGGAGGCGAGTCGATGTCATTAGTTTTTTGGCCTCGCCGAAGAAGGTCAGACCCCTTTTCGGAAGGGCACTTAAAAACGACGTAAGTTCGAGATCAGTTGCAGAACTTGGTCGCCGGCCTGCACGGCTTGTGAATTCAGCTCGAAGGAACGTTGCGTCGTGATCAGATCAATTAGTTCCTGCACCGGCTCGACGTTGGAGGCTTCCAACGCGCCTTGCTTCAACTGGCCAAGTCCATTGGTTCCCGGATTCTGCAGATTTTCGGCTCCCGAGGCATCCGTCTGCTGGAACAGGTTCTCGCCCAACTTCAGCAAACCTTCAGGATTAATGAAGGCCGATATCTGAAGCTGACCCAGATTCGTGGCCTGCGGCGAACCCGGTTGACGCACGAGCACACTGCCATCGGGTTGAATCGAAATATCGGTGGCATCCTGGGGAATCGTGATCGGCGGTTGCAGCACGCGCCCGGTGCTGGCCGAGCCCAAGACGAGTTGCCCGACCGCATTGATGGACAAGTTGCCCGAACGGGTATAGACGGGACCCTGACTGATGGGATCCTCGACCTTAAAGAAGCCGGGACCTTCAATCGCCACATCGAGATTGTTGCCGGTAAGCTGAAAAGCTCCCTGTTGGAAATTCGTTTGGATGCTCGACACGCGCGTGCCCAAACCGATCGACGTACCTGTGGCGGTCTGGCCACCGGCGCTGTCCGTCGCTCCGGGAAGGGTCTCGTGCCGATAGAACAGGTCCTCGAAATTGGCACGACCCTTCTTGAAGCCCGTTGTGTTCACGTTCGCGAGATTATTCGCGATGACATCCAACTTGGTCTCGAGGGCCTGCATGCCGGTGGCGGCGGTGTAAAGGGTTTGAACGCTCATCCCTGCACTCCTAGCAAAAAATTACGACTGTCGGAGAACTCGGTTCACCAGGGAACCGATGATCTGGTCCTGACTCTGAATCATGCGAATGTTGGCTTCGTAAGCGCGGGAGGTCTCGATCAACTCCATCATTTCGATCGCCGGTTTGACCGTGGATTGCTCCAGGTAGCCGCTTAGTACCTTGCGCTCGACCGCGGGAACTGGCGAGACTTCAGCCAGGGGCGAGAACATGTTCTCGCTCGCCTTGACCAGATCACCCAGCGACTGAGGCTTCACGATGGCCAGCGGCACACGAGCCCCAGCCTGCTCGATCGCGCCATCCTCCGTGAGATTCCAGGGCAGCTCGGGATTGATCAGCAGGGGATCGCCATTGGCTGACAGCACCGGGTAGCCCTGCTCTGTCTGTAATTGCCCCGTGCTCGAAAAGTGAAAATTTCCGGCTCGCGTTAACAGTTGCTCGTCGCCCTTTTCCACCAGGAAGAAGCCATCGCCATCCATGGCCAAGTCCGACTTGACGCCCGTTTGTCGGATGCTCCCGGCACTGAAGTCCGTCACCGTTTCGGCAAAGCGGACACCGCCACCCACGTTGTCGAGGCCTCGTTGCCCCGGCGGGACCAGACCTCGCGCGACCGCTTCCGCGTGGCGCGCTTCCAGGATGGCGATTTCGCGTTTGAACCCCGTCGTATCGGCGTTCGCCAGATTGTTGCTCAGCACTTGCAGCCGGGAGCTCTGCACGTCGGCTCCCGCGGCTGAGAGATACATTCCGTAAGGCATGGTGTTCGCGATTTAGTAAGTCCGCTCCCCTGCAGACGAACTTCCTGATTAGCAACCCACATGCCATTGCGAGGATTGTCGTATCCCGGAGCGCGGCGGGAGATCGCAAAGCCCGTATTTTCTTGGTCGAGCGGGCGAAGAGACGGCTCGGCGTGACGAAGCGCACCTTTTGCCGTTCCGCGGTCAAGTCAGCAAGAGCTGCAGGTCGATCAGCAAAAACGGCCGATTGCTAGCGGACCGAGTCCGCGACTCCGCGCGACAGGCCGGCTCGGAGATCGGCCTTGTCGCGAACACTCGTACTACGCAATGATCGGCTGGATGACCTCGCCTTCCACATCGGTCAGTCGGAAGTCGCGGCCGTTGTGACGGAAGGTGAGCTGTTTGTGTTCCATGCCCAGCAGGTGCAGGATCGTGGCGTGCAAGTCGTGGATGCTCGCGCGATCGTCGACCGCTTTGTGACCGACTTCGTCCGTGGCCCCATAGCTGGTGCCTCCCTTGGTCCCTCCGCCAGCGAACCAGTAGGTCATGGCATGGGGATTGTGATCGCGACCCGGCTTCTCGGACTTTTGAGCCACAGGCAGCCGACCGAACTCGCCGCCCCAGACGACCAGCGTGCTATCGAGCAGACCGCGCTCGGCCAAATCTTGGAGCAGCGCGGCAACGGGCTTGTCGGTCTCGCCTGCGAACTGCGAGTGGTTACCCGCGATGTCGTTATGGCCGTCCCAGGAGAGTTGATTCTCCATGCCACCGGAAAAGATCTGGACAAAGCGCACCCCGCGCTCCACCATCCGTCGCGCAATCATACACTGACGCGCGAAGTGCGCACAGCGTTCGTCGTCTAGTCCATAAGCTTGTTGCACATGTTGCGGCTCGCCCGCCAAGTCCAACGCTTCGGGCGCGGCGGATTGCATGCGATACGCCAACTCGAAGCTTTCGATCCGCGCGGCCAATTCCTTTTCGGCTTCGTTCTGTTCGTAGTGCTCGCGATTCAGACGCGCCAACAGATCAAGCTGGCGGCGCTGGCGGCGCTCATCAAGCTGTGCGGGACGATTCAGATTGTCGATCGGTTCGCCACTCGGTTTGAGCCAAGTGCCTTGATAGACGCTCGGCAAAAATCCCGCGCCCCAATTCGACGAGTAGCCCTTCGGCAAGCCGCGGCCCTTGGGATCGGACATCACGACAAAGGCCGGCAGATCGCGGCTTTCGCTGCCAAGTCCATACGTGGCCCACGAGCCGACGCAGGGGTAACCCATCTGCGTGAAGCCCGTATTGGCCATGAACAACGCGGGGCTGTGGTTATTCGATTTCGTGTAGCCCGAGTGGACAAAGGCCATCTTGTCGACATGCTGAGACAGATTCGGAAAGATCTCCGAGACCCACTTGCCACACTCGCCGTGCTGAGAGAATTTGAACGGCGACTTCATCAACGGCCCCACCGAACCCGAAAAGAATCCGGTGAACTTGTCGAAGCCCTCCAGCTCCAGACCATCGCTCTTGGCCAATTGCGGTTTGTAGTCCCACGTGTCGACGTGACTCGGCCCGCCGTTGATGAACAGCCAAATGACCGACTTGGCCTTGGGTGTGAAATGCGGTTGCCGCGGAGCCAACGGGTTCAGCTCCCGAGGCGCGGCGGCCTCGAGCAGACCTTCGTCGCCCAGCAGGCCGGCGAGTCCCAATAGTCCCGCCCCGGCACCCGCTTGGGCCAGCAATTGTCGACGATGGATTGGCGTTCGATGCATGTGTCTTCTTTCCAATCTCGATGGACAGTTTGTCAGGCGCTGTCCAACTACTTAATCGATGTAAATGAACTCACTCAGGCTCATCAGCACTTGGCAAAAGTCCGCCATGGCCAAGCGACGCGGATCGGCCAAGCCGTCTTTCGTATACAAGTCGGCTTGCTGCTGGACAAAGGCCACGGCATCCTGCCGTTCCTCAGCGGTCGGCTCGCGTGCGAGTGCGATTTCATAACCACGTTCGACCGACGATTCATCCGACTCGTTCGCATCCCGCAAGGTCCGCTCGGCGAAAGCTGTGGCGTAACCGCGCACCAGCGGACTGTTCATAAACACCAGGGCTTGCGGCGCAATGGTGGTGCTCGGCCGCTGACCGACACTGACCAAAGGCTCGGGCGTATCGAACACCTGCAGGAAAGGAATCAACTGGCTCCGCTTGATCATGAAGTAAATGCTGCGGCGGCGCATCGCTTCATTCAACGTGCCGGGCCCGAACTGCGTCGGATCCAACTGTTGACTCACGGACAACATCGAATCGCGAATGATCTCCGACTCCAACCGCCGCGGCGCGAAGCGCCAGTAGAGTCGATTGTTGGGATCGATCTGGCCGCTGGTCTCGACATACTCGGCATCCTGCTGATAGACGGTGCTGGTCATGATCAGCTTGTGAATCGGCTTCAGCCGCCAACCACCTCGTACTAATTCGGTCGCCAGCCAATCGAGCAGTTCAGGATGCGTAGGTCGCTCGCCCTGAAAGCCAAAATCGTTGGGTGTGGCGACGATCCCCGTGCCCAAATGCTGTTGCCAAATCCGATTGACAATCACGCGGGCCAACAAGTGCCCGGCCCCGTGCTCTTGATCGGTCAGCCATTCGGCCAACGCTCGGCGGCGATACGACGTTTGAGAACCCTCGGGAGGCGGCTGTCGCCAGACATCGGGCACACGACTAGCGGTTGACTCATCGCCGCGCAGCAAAACCTGCAAAAAGCCCTCTTCGGCGATCCCTTGCTTCTGATTCACATCGCCCCGCTTGAGAAAGAACGCGTCCTTGTAAAAGTGAGGGAAGCCGCGACCGTCACCATGATTGGGAATCGGCTTCACTCCCTCGCTGCTCACCATGACCGTGGTGAGTTTCGGCGCGGGACGACTGGCCAAATGCTGCTGGACGGCTGCGTGCAGGTTCTTCCATGTGCTGTCCGTCTTCTTATAGATGGCCAACAGAGCCTGTTGTTGAGCGTCGTTCAATTCGCCCGTTTCGGGAAGTTGCAACGAGGCCAGTTCGGCTCCCCACTGCTCGCCCGCGGGAGCATCCAGCGTCCGCTCCGTCGCGGCGACGCTCGCGGCGATACGCAAGCGTCCGATGTTGTGTTGTTGATTGACTTGGAACTCCAGCCGGATCGTATACCGGGTTCCTCCCGGGAAGCCGATCGGCTGCTCGCAGTCGAACGCGGCCGCGTGATTCTGGCCGAACTGCGGGTCGACGGCCCAACCTGACTTGGGATCGTCATCCAGCGCCGCCGCGATCGAGAGGTTTCCGGCGTTCTGTTGGAACGTGGCCCGAGGGTTGATCAGTTTGACATCAACCGGCTTTTGGGAACCGTCCAACGGTTGAGCCTGAACGCGGATGCGGCTGAGCCCAACGTTGCCATTCGCGGCGCGGCCCGGTCCACGCTGCTTCAGCGAATCATCCGCCAGCGCTTCGAGCCGGAAACTGGTCAGTGGAGGCAACACCGTTTCGGTCACCCAGACATACGTGTCGGAATCCGCGTTGGACCCGGTCGCCAGAAACGAACCATCCCCTTGTTCCACAAACGTGGCTCCACCCGTCGATTCAAGGCTTGTCGGGGCAAGCGTGATCCAGGGCGGCAACTCCGCGGAGTTCTCCGACTTCGCAGGTGGCGTCGCGCGTTGCTGCGTTATGAAACTGGCAAATCGCCCGGGCAGCTCACTGCTTTCAAACGCCTGCAAGGCATCCTGGAATGGTTTCAATTCCTGTTCCCACTTGGCCAACGCAGCCCGCGTCGAGGCGGGATCGAGGTCGATCTCGATATTGCTGCGGATCGTGGTACGAAACGCCGAGATGAGTTGGTAGTAATCGCGAGCCGGAATCGGATCGAACTTGTGGTCGTGGCAACGAGCACAGCCGACCGTCAACCCCATAAACGCCGTGCCCATGGTGGCGACCATGTCGTCCAACTCATCGTATCGCGACGACTCGAATTCCTTCTCGGTCAACTGCGTGGGGAAGACCCCAGCTCCCAGGAAGCCCGTCGCCATCAGTGCGAGTGGATTCTCCGGCTCGTATTCGTCGCCGGCGATTTGCCAGCGCGCGAATTGATCGAAGGGCATGTCGTCGTTCAAGGCGCGAATGACGAAATCGCGGTAAGGATAAGCGTGTGGCCGATCGTAGTCTTGTTCAAAACCGTGGCTCTCGGCGAAGCGCGCGACATCCAACCAGTGTCGACCAACTCGCTCGCCATAGTGAGGACTCTCCAGCAGCCGATCGATCAGTTGTTCGTAAGCTTGCGGATCATCGCTCGCCACAAAGGCCTCGACCTCTTCGGGCGTCGGTGGCAAGCCGATCAGATCGTAGTACGCGCGGCGCACCAGCTTGCGTCGTGCGGCCGGGCCATTGGCTGCGATGCCGACCTGTTCAAGCTGAGCCAGGATAAACGCGTCAATGGGCGTGCGACCCCACGAGGCCTGTGTGACCTGCGGCGGCTCGACTCGCCGCAAAGGCTGGAACGACCAGAAGTCCCGCGCCGCATCTTCGATGGTCCGCCGGGTCCAAGCCAGCTCGTCCGAGTCATCCTCGACACGCAACGGCTGGTCATACGCCGCACCCAAGTCGATCCATTTCGCGATCGCGTCGATTTGCCGTTGATCGAGTTTCGCTCCATCCTCGGGCATCAGCGGCTCTTCCTCATGCGAGATCAATCGGACGAGCAAGCTCGCCTGGGACTTGCCCACCTCGATTGCCTTTCCACTCGCACCGCCCTGGAGCAGCGCTTCGCGCGTCGCGAGGCTGAATTCACCTTCGGACTTCTCGCCGCCGTGGCACTTGAGGCAGCGTCCCGTGAACAGCGTCCGCACCTCTCGCTTGAACAGGTCCAAGCTGGCCGTCATCCGTTGAGCGTGTTCCGGGTCCAAGGGTGTCTCTTGAGCCGTTACCGAGCAGGTTACGAACACCACGCCGCAGAGCATCGCTCCGCGCACCACCGCCCAACGCATATCGATCATGATTACAGGTCACTCGTAGTCGGTCATCGAACGTAAAAGCACGACTGCCATTATACGTCGCGACCGCCCCGATGGGGATGCAGTCGCCACGCAGACGAAATCGAAGTCGCACTATATCATCAGCATGGGCCTTGTCCGGAACCTGACTTCACTCGCGAATTTCGCTGACGAGGCCACTTTCTCAGCAAACGGACCACCGCCATTCCCCGCACGGAACAACCGCATGGAACAGCCTTCCTTCTTAGCCGGCAAACGCCTCCTTGTGACCGGTGGTGCCGGCTTCTTGGGCACTCAAGTCTGCCGCGAGCTCCGGGAACTCGCGCCTGCGGAAATAATTGTTCCCCGCAGCGCTGAGTTTGACCTGCGTGAACCAATTGTCGTTCGCGAGCTACTGCGGACCAAGCAACCGCAAGTCATCGTCCATCTGGCCGCTGTGGTGGGGGGCATCGGAGCGAATCGTGCGAACCCAGGTCGTTACTTTTACGAGAATGCCGTCATGGCACTCCACGTCATGGAAGAGGCTCGTCGCATCGGCGTCGAAAAGTTCGTGTCCGTGGGCACGATCTGCTCTTACCCCAAGCACACGCCCATTCCTTTTCACGAGGATGAGTTGTGGAACGGCTATCCGGAAGAGACCAATGCCCCTTACGGGCTCGCCAAGAAAATGCTGCTGGTGCAAGGCCAAGCGTATCGACAGCAATACGATTTCAATGCGATCACGCTGTTGCCGGTGAACCTGTACGGACCAGGGGATAATTTCGATCCG
>JBGTHH010000822.1:0-3883 GCA_041746275.1 Pirellulaceae bacterium
ACGCTCGTAGTGCATGTGTTTTCGTGATGTAGCCATACTTGTGAGTAAGCGTCGACCGGCAGGCCATGCACAACGGTTCGTCGTAGAAAAACTCGATGCTCTGCGTGCGAGTGCCGCACTCGCAGCAAGGCCACCTGCGGCTGGATGTGGCCCCAGTTGGCTTGAAGGCGGTGTCTCCAACTTTGCGTAGTCTGCCGTTTCTCTGAAGATCAGCCAGAACGTGCTGAAGAGTCTGTTCGTCGGTTTCGGCGGCGGACGCGATCTCTCGCACGTCGTATAAACGATATTCCTGAAACGAGCGAAGAATCCGTCGAACCGCTTCAGCCACTGTGCTCCGGTTACGATACTCGTCGCCTCCGACGCCGACGATTTTCGACTGACGTTCTAGCGCCCGAGCGACAATTGGTGCAACCTGATCCGCAGATGCACCAGCGCGATCAGCGTACTGAGACACGGCGTTGGTTCTAGTAACGTCGCTGATCGAAAACCTGGGAGCGGGTATCTCTTCGAGGACTGCGTTCAGGCACATGTCATCTGGCGGCAGGAAAACACGATTAGCAGTACCAACGATGCGGTTGCGCTCAAGCAACGAGTCGATCACACCCTTTGCTTGTTGCGATTCGTCAATGTTCAAGACTGTTCGAAGCGAATCGTCATCAATTGCGCATCCACCGTATTTCGCCAGGTGTGCCAGGAGTTCTTCTGCAATTGCGTGCTTGCTCTTCGGAAGAATGCTACGTGGAAGTCGCCCCTTAGCGACTAGATGGTTCGTCGCTGCCTCGAAAACGTGATTGTCTCCTTGAACTTTCCGCCGAAGCTGCTCCAAGGAGTCATAGGGCGCTGCTTCATGTGCCCGAAGTAATTCCTCCGCAACTGCGGTCCTGACATCAATCCAGCGTTGGCGATCATGTCGTACGTTTTTCATTTCGCTTGCCCGCTTGTCTAGCAATGCAACGAGCCTCTGACAATAGTTTCCGAGAACTCAAATCCGCGTCCGGTAGGTTAACAGCATAAGGCCGGGTGTTCCATCATCCCACAATCGTCGCCGGCGTCGCGGCCTCCGCCACCGACATGCTTTCCCTGAGTAATTCCATGCCCAATTGCGCTGATCCTACGCGTCTGTCGCCAGACGAACGGTTCCGCGAGGTCGCAACGATCCTGGCGGCTGGCATTCACCACTTCCACGAAACGTTGGTCGCCGATTCGAACGTCAATCCGGCGGAAAATCTGCAAGATCCAGTCTCAACATGCCTTGAGGTTCCCGACGAACTTGTGCTCAGTGTCCACAACGGTTAACGATTTTCGAGACCACGAGAAAAGGAGAGAGCAGTTGCCCCTGTTCGCTGTGAAGAACTCGACAAACCGCCGGATTGTGTCCTGACCGGCATCCTGAATGAACGCAGGCACCGCGACACCGGAGGTCGCGAAAAGTTGACGATTGCCGGAAACGAAAGCGCGGTCGTTCAACTCAGAAGAAGGAAAAAGATGCTCAGACAGTACGTCGCATAAAAGTCGTTGTGCAACGTGCTATGGCACCATCATCGTGAGATTTAGCGACACCCCACAACTACAACTTGTCGACCGTAGTACGCAGCCGAATGGGGCGTGCAACTTTGCGGCTGTACTTAAAACGGCTTGTCGCCGTCCTTAGCCTCTTGAGACTCGGGGCTTCGACTTTGGTATCTCCATCGCAGCCCAACCGATGTAAGTTGGTCTTCGGTCGGTTGATCATTCCGCCATCCGTCGACAAAGCGTACGTCGTGCGAATTCGGAAGATGATCCTTCGACAGTGATCGCACACGTACGCGAGCGGGAATGCTCGCCGCGAGTCCTACGACGATGACCTCGCGCTGTCGGAGACCCGAAAGTACCTTGCTCAATCCGGACAATGAATCAGGAAGAACGGCCCGCACGTGCTCTCGGTCCGTGTCGTTCGATACTCGAAGTACGAGCCAAGAGTTGCATTGTGAAAGTACGGTCGCATCAACTTCACTTGGTCGCTGAGACACAAGCATCATAGAAATGCCGTATTTCCGACCTTCCTTTGCAATGCGCTGGATAGCCTGTCTCGCTGCGGCGTATTGCGCCTCGCCACTGTTTGGAACGTACCGGTGAGCCTCCTCGCAAACAATCAATACTGGGCTCTTTTCACGTTCGGCGGTGGTCTGCCAGACTTTTGCATTGAAGACTAACCGCGCTATTGCCGAACTGGCAGCTCCCGCAACCTCGTTCGGAACACCTGAAAGATCGACAATGCGGATTGGCTCCCCCGCCCCAAGAAACTGCGCGAAGACTCCGCCTAGGGGATCTTTCGTCGCAACGTCCCAGGGCTTCATCATGAACTGAAGGCGCGAATCCCGAACAAGTGAATCGAGCTTCCGAATTATCTTGCTGAATTCTTCGTGCTGCTTCTTGTCTTGTCCGGTTGGGCGTTGCTTATTGATATGCCCGACGAGCCCAGACTGCTCCGACACACCGTTGCGTAGACCGAAATGATCCAGTCCGGTGGGATTGCCAAGAACGTAGGGAACTGGGGAGTCAACCGTAATCTGATCTGGGACGAGCCCAATTGAACGCGCGCCTTCAAGTTTCGCTGCCGTCAGAGCAGTCTTCAAAATGTTGGTCTGCGAGGTTGCCGAGAATTCAGTCCTGCCAATTACGAGCGATATCGTCTCGTCCAGGTCCAAAAGCCAATATGGAAGTTGAAGCGTTCCCTCGTCAGTTGATAGACGGGAGTGCTTGGCAAATGCGGCACCATACTCGTTGTGAGGGTCGAGAATAATGATCGTCGGAGTCCAAGTTGGAAACTTCTGTGCCGCACCATGCTCCAACAGCCCGTGAAGCAACGCGGCAACTGTGCCAGATTTTCCTGCGCCAGTAGAACCCAGAACGGCGCTATGTTTCCCGAGGAGTTCGTTAACGTCGAGGTAATAGGGGGTGCCACCTGATCCGACCAGTTCTCCAAGATTAATGCTCGATGCGTTGCCTCTTCCAAAGACGTCGATCAATTCATTGCGCGGCGTTAAGAACACCCGCTGCTGCGGAAGTGGGAATGTCGCAACACCACGATCAAACTGCAGCTTCCACTTCTGGTCATGAAGTACCCATTCAGCCTCGCCGAAGAGGTCAGCTTCGATGACGCGTGCTTGCGATGCGTGAACGTCGACGACACCGCGCTCGCGCTCAAATTCCGCCTTCATGCGCAGGCGACAAACGTAAGCAAAGAGAATCTTCCGACCGAAATGGATCCTGATCACCGAGCCGAATTGGCCGATTGGATAGATGCTCCCGTTGTAAACGCGGGTGAGTTCGGCAAGTTGATTGTCGAGTTCTGCGACAATATGCGTTCCGTCTACTTCGATAACGGTACCGATCGCAAGCGTTTCGATGGGGTCGCCGGGATAGGGAGAAGTAGTGCTCATCGTGAACCGCCTAGTAGTTGTGTCAACACCTCAAATCTCCACCATGCGAGGCTCTCGGTCGAGCGTCGAACTGTGTCGCCGTGAAAAAAGCCGCGGTTCGCATAAACTCGAATTCGCTCGCGCAGCGACGGTTGCTTGATCCAGTCCGCAACTGCTCCTCTCGGTTCCGCGTCGCTGGTGAGAACTACAACGGTTAGGTTGTCTCCGGCTTCACGCATTGCGCGCTCGATCTCCACATTGATGTGCTCGTCTGCAAAGGAATACCCGCAAATGCAGAGGACGCTTTGAGCTACATTTATCGGACGTAATGATGTGCGGAGAAATGAAATTAGCTGAGCGTAGGGATCACGCTGGGCCTCGCGATACTTAGTTGCTGCGGGCCAAATGAGAACATTCTCATGACGCTCGGCAACATCGAGGCCATCGCGGATGCGACGGGGAAAGACGTCTCCTTCGCACAT
>JBGTHH010000823.1:0-2745 GCA_041746275.1 Pirellulaceae bacterium
GTAGCGCCAATCGCGCAATGAACCAAGGTGCCTTAATCGTCGAGGGCGGACGTTTCAGGAAAATCAATCGCACCCTTCGCTCGCTCGCCAAACAATTGGAACGCACTTCGACAACCAAGAGGTCAACGTGATTAGCCACGCGACATCAAAAGACGCGACGCCGAAAAGTGCGCGACGAGCTCCCCAGTTGCCAGAGCACGCCGATCCGTTGGAGTGTGAATTTCAGCGAATCAAGGCGGTAATTCATCAACAACTGGTCGAGTCGTTGGACCTGGCAAATCTGACGGAAGATGACCAGACGCGTCTGTACGATCAGATCCGGCGATTGGCCGAGAAGGTCTGCGTTTCACGACGAGAGCTGCTAGGGCAACTGGACCGCGAACGTTTGCTCGACGAGTTAATGGCGGAGATCTATGGACTGGGACCGTTGCAACGCTGGATGGATGATCCCGACGTGGCGGACATTCTGGTCAACGACCCGTATACGGTATATGTCGAGCGACACGGAAGGTTGGAATTGACCGAGACAGTGTTTGCGGACAACGACCATTTGCTGCGCATCATTCGCCGGATCGTTTCGCGATTGGGACGGCGAATCGACGAGGCCAGCCCGATGGTTGATGCGCGGCTGCCCGACGGTTCGCGTGTGAATGCCGTGATCCCGCCACTGGCTTTGGATGGCCCGTCGTTGTCCATTCGCCGCTTTGGCCATCGTCCGTTGAAACTTCAGGATCTGTTGGCCAAACAGTCACTGACCACCGACATGGCCAAGTTCCTCCGCGCGGCGATCGAGTCGCGAATTGGGATTCTGATCTCGGGAGGAACCGGTGCGGGTAAGACTACCTTGCTGAATGTGCTGAGCAGTGCGATTCCCGCCGAGGAACGGGTGATCACGATCGAGGATTCGGCCGAATTGATCCTACAGCATCGGCATCGCGTGCGGCTCGAAACGCGTCCGGCCAATAGCGAGGGCTTGGGGGAACTGAGCCAACGCGACTTGGTGCGGAACAGCTTGCGCATGCGACCGGACCGGATCATCGTGGGCGAGGTCCGCGGATCGGAAGTGTGGGACATGCTCCAGGCGATGAACACGGGCCACGAAGGATCGTTGACGACGATTCATGCCAATAGCGCTCGCGATGCCTTGGCTCGTCTGGAAATGATGGTAGCCATGACGGGCTATGACCTGCCCGTGCCGGTGGTGCGGCAGTATGTCGCGTCGGGCATGCGCATCGTTGTGCAAGTCGCGCGTCTGAAGGGCGGCGTGCGCCGCATCGTGGGGATCGCCGAGATTCGCGACGTGGTCGGCGGCGAGTATCAGATGAACGAAATCTTCGGCTTTGAACAGACAGGCATCGACCCCGCTGGAAACGCGACCGGTGCCTACTATGTGACCGGATATCAGCCCGAATGCCTGGCGCGATTACGAGCCAGTGGCTGCCCGCTGGCCGAAACGATGTTCGAGTCGCGGCGAAGTGAGGTAATCTAACGTGGATCCACGACTGATTCTCCTGGTCGTCATTTACCTCATTTGCGCGGCGGTCGCGACGTTCGCGATCCAATCGACGCAGCATTGGCTGCAACGCAGACGGGAGTGGATGGAGCGTCGGCTCAAGGGGAAAACCGCCGACGAGAAGCCTGTCTTGGCCATTAGCCGTGAGCAGGTTGTGCGCAGTGGCTCGACCGGTCGCTTGGATCGTTGGTTTCAGCAATTGGTGCTGGAGTCGGGTGTGCGAAGCACTCCCGAAACGGTGTTCCTGATGACGATGGTGGTGGTCTCGTTGGCCGGTGGCGTGGTCTTATTGTGGCGCGATGATTTCCTGCAAAGTGCTTCAGCCTCGTTGGTCGCGGGGATCGTTGTCCCGTTGTACTTGATTTATCGAGGACGGAAACGCCGGATCGCCGCACAAGAGCAACTGCCGGACGTGATGGAATTGCTGGCGCGGGCCGTCCGTGCTGGGGAAACGATCGACCAAGCGATTGATTTGGTGGGAACTACGGTCGCCATGCCCTTGGGGGAAGAGTTCCGACGCTGTGCCCGACAACTGGAAATGGGCTTATCCGTGGACTCGAGTTTGGGCGCGTTGGCTCGCCGGATTCCAATTAGCGAGATGCGCATCTTGGCCATGACGTTGTCCGTGCAAAGGCAGACGGGCGGTAACTTGCCCACCACTTTGGATCGGTTGAGCCATGTGATCCGCGATCGCATCAACTACCATCGCCAATTCCGCGCGGCGACGGGGGCGGGGCGAGTCAGCACCATCTTGATCGGCGGTGCCGCACCGGTGGTGGCGATCTATCTTCTCGTCTGGCAGCGCGAATACTTTGACCGGTTTTCTGAGACCCTGCCGGGGCAAGTCTTGTTGGGAACGGCCATTGCTTTGCAAGTGATTGGTTTGATTTGGATCTACCTCATCCTGCGATCGGATTATTAGGATGTCTGACGACCTTTCCACGATGACAACCGATCATCGCCACACCGTTCGACTCCGACCGGCGAACCTTTCCCAGAACATCCTGCGACGCGAGCGAGATTGAGATGATGTGGTTGGACTTGGTCACCGTCGCGGCATTTGTAATGGCCTCGCTGCTGGTGTATTTGATCGGCGCGTTGATGTCGAGAATGCAGCGTGGTCCGGCGCAACATCGCTTGGTCGGCTTCGGCACGGAGATCGCCTCCTTGGATGTTCCCATCTCGGGACCTGGGGTCACGGTGCGGGATACGGAAGCTCGAGACAAGCAATT
>JBGTHH010000824.1:0-2039 GCA_041746275.1 Pirellulaceae bacterium
AAGCCGAAGCAGCAAAACAACGTATTCCCGGACTGGAGCGGACGATTCCCAAGAGCAAGGGCGTGGAGTTTGCCTCGTTGCTGCACCAACTCACGGTCGACTACATGGCCTCGCCGTTTTCCAACAATGTCCGCGCGATCATTCTGGAGATTGACCCCGCCGCTAAAGAACGCTTACCAAAACGGTCGGCAACCAAGAAGGTAGAGGAAGCACCACCGGAACCGCCCAAAAAAACGCAGGCGAAAGCGGATGAGTCAGCAGCCGTTAAGAAATCGAAGAAGAGCGACAAAACGGAAAAGGAACAGCCGGTCAAACCGACCAAAAAGGCTTCGACCAAACGACTCGCGCAGAAAAAGCCGCGATAGCCACGGAGCCCACTGCTCGCCTGCGTTCGCTGGTGATGGCTCGGCGCGCAGGGCGACGCTGACGGCGTGAACCTGATGTGAATCGCACGGTGGTGCATTGGCATCATCCGGGGTAGTACTTGGCTAAGCTTCTTACGGTGGACAGCAATCCAGTGTCCGTTACCGGAAATGATAGTTGCGAGTCGGCGCAGTAGCGGCAGTTCGTGAACGAGGGCGTCGCGGTTAATTCACTAAGACGAGTAAGGAAGTATGGCAGGACATTCGCATTGGGCCGGGATCAAGCACAAGAAGGCCCTGATCGACAACAAACGCGGCAAGGTGTGGAGCAAATGCTCTAAGGCGATCATTGTGGCGGCCAAGCTGGGTGGTGGCGACCCGGGTGCGAATCCCCGTCTGCGGCTCGCCGTCGCCGATGCCAAGGCCGCGAACATGCCCAACGACACGATCAATCGTGCCATCAAGAAAGGGACCGGGGAACTCGATGGCGGCAACGTCGACGAAGTCCTCTACGAGGGCTATGGACCCAACGGCGTCGCCATCCTATGTGACATCGTCTCCGATAATCGCAACCGTACCGCGCCGGAGATTCGCAAGCTGTTCGAAGTGAACGGCGGGAAATTAGGTGCCACCAACTGTGTGGCCTACTTGTTCGAACGTAAGGGCATGTTTATCTTCGCCGCCGGCTCGACCAACGAAGAACTTCTGATGGAAGTGGCCCTGGAGGCGGGTGCCGAAGATATTCGACACGAAGGCGATCGTTTGGAGGTCTTCTGCGAACCGGACACCTTTACGGCGTTGGCTGAAACGCTGGAAGCCGCGGGACTGACACCCGAAACCAAAGAGATCACGCGCATTCCCAAAAACACCATCCAGCTTGACGCCGACGGAGCCCGCAGGGTTCTCAAACTGATGGAGTTGCTGGACGATCACGATGACGTGCAAAGCGTCTCGGCCAATTTTGACATTCCCGACGACGTGATGGTCGAGTTGGGACAGAGCTAGTGCTTCGTCAATGCTGAGAATGGGGGTTGGAGTACAGCCTTCAGGCTGCGAATTACTGGCTAAAACCGGAACTCCAACCCTTACTTCCGACCTCCAAATGACAGATCGGGAGCCCGAGTCTCACGCCGTCGGGTAAACCCATTCTCCACGGTACTCACGGCGCAATAGAGCGTTAGCTTCCTCATCATCGAGGCACCGTTCGCGCTCGCCGTCCCAGGCGACACTCCGGCCGAGCTTATACGACAACATGCCGAGCAAGCTGAGATTATTCGACAGATGGCTGGTGGCGAGATCGCACACGGGGGCCTTGCCGGATTGAATGCACTTCAGGAAATCCGCCCATAGCAAATCGATGCTGTGCCCGTCGGGTTCCTGAAGCTGGGCGTCTTGATGAACGACAGGTTTTTTCGGGTCGTCGGGATAGAACGTCCAACCATCACGCCAGCCCATGTGAAACGTACCCTGCGTGCCGTAGAAGTAGCACCCAATCGCGTGCTTCTCGGCCTCATTTCCGGCGAATCGCCGATGCTCCCACGTCGCCGTGAAGGATTCAAACTCGTAGGTGGCGATCTGCGCATCCGGGGCGTCCGTGGTCTGGGCCTTGTCCGTGAGCACGGCGTCACCGCGAATCGGTCTGCCCCCGGTGGAATAGACTTTGCGCGGATGCTTTTC
>JBGTHH010000825.1:0-2242 GCA_041746275.1 Pirellulaceae bacterium
CTACCGCGAGAACGTCGTTTTCATCGTCAAACCGGATCGATTGAGGTACTGGATCAAATCAACTGCAATCCGTGACGCCGACGATACGCTCAGCGACCTAAACCGGCAGGGATACTGATGGCGGGCAATCGGTTTCAGGGGCGAATCTCCAGCGGCCTGGCACCGGGAACGACGGTGCGGAAGACGCTGCAATTCGTGAAGTCGCATTTGCCCCGATGGAGAGACATGCCTGGTCGCCCACTGGTATCGGGTGAAGAGGAGCTGAACGGTCAGCTTTGCAAGTACCTGAACGCGGCCGCACGCCGTGAGAACTTTTCGATGGCCTACTTTCATCACGAAGAGCGTCAAACGGGGCAACGTCGAGTTGACCTGTCGGCACTGCCACCCGATCCCGCTGTAATTGAAGGACGGAGCTATACCGTGCTCGACCCATTCCTGGTCCTGGAAGGCAAACGCTTGCCAGCTCCCACGCGTGATCGAGAACGCGAGTACGTAGCCGGCGGCGAAAAGATGTCGGGTGGCATTCAGCGTTTCAAACTTCGTCTACATGGAGCCCTGTTAAACCACGCGGGCATGATCGGTTATGTGCAACGCGATTCCTTCGACGACTGGTTCACTTCCATCAATGTGTGGATCACAGAATTGGCCGAATCATCGTCCGAGTGGTCACAGACGGATTGCCTCGCTGATTTGACGAAAGACCTAGTAAACCGCGTGGCAAGTTGCGTTTCGGTACATGACCGCGTGGAGGCTGAAACCGGGCAGATACACTTGTCACACCTGTGGGTCGAAATGCAGCAGGCCTCGTCGCGCAAAGGAGAGCTTACGTCAGCCAAATGACGCAGTATGCACCAAGGCGTCCAATCCACCTCGATCTGACACACCGAAGCCGAAATGGAAGACGATTTCGGAGCACTCGTCACGGATTGCCGCGCTGGACCAAATCGCTCCGGCGTCGCGGCTACTGCCGCCGCAAGGCTCGTCCCGACATCGCGCCCGTGTGCTGCCCTCGCTCCAAAACCACTTGACCATTCACGATGACGTATTCGATTCCTGCGTTGTATTGAAACGGGTTGGTGTAAGTCGAACGATCCAGCACCGTGGCGGGATCAAAGATCGTCACATCCGCGGCGAAACCGGGAACCAGGATGCCGCGATCGCGGAGCCCGATCTTCGCGGCATTGAGCGAAGTCATCTTTCGAACCGCATCCTCCAGCCGTAGCATGCCTCGCTCGCGCACATACAAACCCAGCACGCGTGGGAACGTGCCGAAGTTGCGAGGATGTGGGTTGCCTCGGCGCAGGGGACCTTCCACGGCATAGGCCGAACCGTCGGAACCGATCGAACACCAGGGTTGTATTAGTGCGAGTTGCATATCCTCGTCGGTGTGATGCGCGTACACCGTGCTCACGGAACCCTGTTCTTCGAGTAGCAAATCGAAGAGCTCGTCGAGTAGATCGGCAGCGGGCCGCCCCTCCGTGCGCAAAGCCATGACTCGGTCCATCGTCAGTCCTTGAAAGCGATTGTTGCCACTGACCAACATGCGACTCCAATCGCCTCCGACGGCCGTGTAGTGGTTGTACCAGCCCGCGACACCGTGCTGGATGTCGTGCTTGATCTTCACGCGCTGCTGGGTATCGCGCAGCCGCTCCAGCAATTTGTCGCGTCCTCCTTCGTGAGCCCACGGCGGAATGATGCTGACCAGGTTGTTGTTGCCCCGCGTGTATGGATAGACATTGGCTTGCACATTCACGCCGCGGGCGCGGGCGGCTTCGATCAGGGCGATGACTTCGTTCATCCGGCCCCAATACTGTTGATCGGCGATCTTCAAGTGAATGACATCGACGGCAACTCCCGCCCGTTCCCCAATCGAGATTGCCTCTCGCACGGATTCAAAGACTCCCGTGCCTTCGTTCCGAATGTGCGTCGAATAGATCCCGCCATAGGGAGCGACGGCTCGCGCGAGCCGCACGATCTCGTCGGTTGTCGCCAACGATCCGGGCGGCATCATCACTTGACTGGACAAGCCGCACGCGCCGTCGCGCATCGCCTGGTCGATCAATTCGCTTATGCGAACGAGCTGCTCTTCGGTCGGTCGGTCAAAGGAATCGCCCATCACCGACTGCCACACGTTGTTCAAGCCCACATACGAAGCGACGTTGAGCGAAACTCCGATGCGGTCCAGCAAATCAAAGTATTCGCCCAGCCTTGTCCAGGACTCGACCTGGCCCCGAGCGTTCAT
>JBGTHH010000826.1:0-16184 GCA_041746275.1 Pirellulaceae bacterium
TGGGTTTGCAGCGCTTGCCGAAGTTGATCCAGTCGGCTCTTGGCCAATTCGAGAAATGCCCGAGTTTCGCTCTCCGACAGCGGATGGCGGACGAGTTGAACTTCGGTTGTCATGCGGCGGCGTTCCAGTTGCACGAGTCCACCGCGTTCCGCCTTCAGCAAGTGACCGTTGACAAAGCCCCGTCGTAACTCTCCCACGGCATTGAATTGGAAGACGAGGTCTGTTCCCACGAAAACACTTGCCGCTCCATTGGGGCGAAAGCCCACGACCCAATGGTCGACCGCATGGGGCAAGACCAGTTCGATACGGCGTACCAAAGCCGTCGCCTCGCGGAGCAGGTCTTCGCGATCGTGTGCATGTCGAGCCATGGTGGGAACGCTGAAATGGGTGTCCGTTGTGGGGCGGGATGTTGTTCTGAGAGGGTACTTATGGTGAGCCCGAAGCGGGACTAACCGTTCTCCAGCATCCACTGCGTTGCCGCGCGTTGCAACTCGGCCGCGTTCTTTAGGTTGAGCTTACGTTTAATCTTCTCGCGATGCGTGTCGATCGTGTGCGGGCTCAGATACAACTGACCGGCAATCGCACCCGTGGTCTTGCCTTGACCAATGAGTTCGAAGATCTCCAATTCGCGGTCACTTAACTTCTGAATAGGGTTCGCGTCGTTGGAATCCTGGCCACCGATATATCGACCTAACAACTGTTGAGTCATCGTCGAGCTGAGGTAGCGTTGGCCGCTGATGACCGTCCGCAGGGCCTCCAGGATGTTGTCCTGTAATTCTCGCTTGTTGATATAGCCATGCGCACCGGCACGCAACGCGCGTTCCGCGTACAACGACTCGTCATACGCGGAGACCACGAGCATTTTGATTCGGGGATGGCGGCTGTGGACTTCTTTGATCAAATCGATGCCGTGACTCTCGGCCAGCCGAATGTCGACGATACAGAGGTCGGGTCGGTGGGCTTGGACCTGGGCGAGTCCCTCGTCAACGCTCGCGGCTTGTGCACAGATCTCCATGTCCGGTTGGGGGTTAATGTGCGCCGCCAAGCCTTCACGGATTAGCGGATGATCGTCAACAATTAAGATGCGAGTTTTCCGTCCTCTGGCAACCTTGGAACGCTCTGCCATCGTCCTACTCCTTGTCCCCCTAAAGTCGTGCAACGGAGATAGTGCCGCCGTCTGTTCCGGGTGCGATAGTCGCTCTCGCGTCGATCAGACGTGTCTTCTATCTGACGGGGTGTCATCAGTCGTGGCGTGTGAAGAAACGGGGATGCAAACCCCATGCCAGTGTAACACAGCCCGAGTTGACGAGTCAGCCAGGAGCATGGTGGATTCCACCATGCAAAAACAGCGTTGTTGCCGATACCAGCCGGGACCGGGGCAGACAGAATACGGTGATTGCGGATTGGGCGGTCAATCGTCCTACGCAACTTGACCGCCTCGACAAACGAGAGTGGTTGAAATGAAAGAACTAATCATTCCCTCTGAAAAGGAAGTTCGATGAACGCGAGCACGGTTACCGACGTTCCACGATTGCCAATGTCACGTCCGCTGATCCACGATAGCATTGACGATGCCGTGCGCAGCCGACTGGGAGAGTGTCCTTATCGATTCGTCTTCGACAAGATCACTTGGCAATTCGCTGATGGAACCCTGAGACTCCGTGGCCGTGTGCCCAGCTTTTATCTCAAGCAAGTGCTTCAGGAGCGGCTGCGGAATATCCGGTGGATCGATCGCATTGAAAACGAGGTCGCTGTCATCAGCTCAACCGGCTTGAGCAGCGCCGGTACGTGCCTAGCGCGCGAGTCCGCGTGATCAAACGCTGTCTCATGTCGCTTCAACCATGGGCGAGTCGGGTGTCGTTGCGTGGTTGCGTTCGAGTTGCTTGAGGTGCTTATCGGGGTGTGGACCGTAGTCATAGAAGCGATAGGTTTTGCTAATCTTCGCTCCACCTCGTTTCAAGGTCTTGTACGACAAATGATTGCTTTCCAGCACCCACGAAAACTCCGCTTCCTGAATTCCCCAAGCCAAGACGTCGGGGACTTGGGCGTCCATCAACACCAGCCCCAGTCCCCAACGCTGGTATTCGGGCAGCACGTTGGTGCTGATCAAACGCATGTTTTTGATCGCCTTGCGGTTCCACAGCAAGCGAAGGAACCCCAACGGAAACAGCCGCCCATCGATTCGCTTGATGCGCGGATTGTAGTCGAGCAGTGTGAAGGAGGTCGCGACCGGCCGTCCCTCGATCTCGATCACCTTGGTCAGCTCGGGAACGATCAGCAATCGTAGCGACGCGCCCATGTGCTCGATCTCCTCGTCCGACAACGGCGTGAAGCTCCACATCCCTCCCAACGATTCGTTGTAGATCCGCAGAAACATCCGCAGCTCGTCCTTAAACCGCGACTTATCCAGTCGGCGGATCGTGGCCCCCAATCGCTTTTTCGATTCTTCGGCGATGAAGCCCAGCTTCTTATCGAGTGACTTCAACATTTCGGTGGCGGCCGAAAACGCATACATATCCTGCACCTTGCGGCAGCCAAAATCCTCGATCAGCTTCCCGTAGTACGGATGGTTGTATGTCATCATGAAGAAGGGTGGTGCGTGAAACCCGTCGACTAACAGACCGCACTCGTAGTTCATGGATGGGTTCATCGGACCACGGAAGTCCACGCGTCCACGCTCGGCGTGCCAGTCTCGGACGGCTCCCAACAACTGCGAGGCGACCTCCTGATCATCGATCGATTCGAAAAAGCCGAAGTAACCGCGCGGATCGTCAAAGCGTTCCATGTAGGTGTGGTCCGCGATTGCGGCAATGCGTCCACATGGTTGACCGTCGCGCAGCGCGAGGAAGGTCTGGATCTCGTTTCGTTTATAGAACGGATGCTTCTTGTACCCCACCAATTCTTTCTGGTTATCGCGTAGCGGCGGAATCCAATTCGGATCATCACGATAGAGTTGCCACGGCAATTCCAGGAACTGCTTGCGCTGGCTGCCGGATTGTACGGGAATCACGGTGATCGTGGGCATGGTCAAACTTTTCGGGAAGTTCAGATTAGAGACGAATCGATGGTCTGCCCTCGTATTACCAACGAGACTGGCCAAGGAGTTTCGACAAGGATGCATGATCCTACACTAAGACTCAACTTCGGCAAAAGGGAACAATCCTCGTCCGGCGAAGTTGCCAAGTCGAGCGAACTGAGTCCCTACCATTTCCACTCGCTCCCGCCTATGCTGGAGGCGGTGCCGGTACAGACGCTTGGCACCAGTACATGGTCATCCCGTTGGCCCGGTCCCTCGCACACTCATGATCGACACACCCGACACTCATCAGCCACTGGAACGCTCCCTGCGCGGTGGACGGATTGGACTCCAACCGCTATCACGTTTCTGCCACAACGTGGGGATGGGGTTGACGGCGGGTGTCGATGTCCGGCGCGTGTTCGAGACGGAAGCCAACCGAGGCTCGATGCTGCATCGTAGCAAGGTCATGGAGGTGCGTGATCATGTAGCACGCGGTTCGAGCGTAGCGGCGGCTTTCCACGCCTCCAACGGTTACTTCCCGCCCTTGCTCTGCGAGATGCTGGAGGTCGGGGAACGCACGGGCCGCATCGAGCAAATCTTTTTGCGCTTGGCGGAGTATTACGAGCAGTTGGTCAAATTGCGGCGCACGTTCCTGCTCGGCATTGCTTGGCCCATGTTGGAACTGGTCGGCGCGATCCTCGTCATCGGCTTGTTCATCCTGATCATTGGCATGGTGTCCGACGAACCGCCCATGACGTTTTTCGGACTATACGGCGTTCGCGGCGCGATCATCTACTTTAGTGTGATCGGTGTGATTGTTGGTTCGATCGGTGTCACGATTCTCGGTGCCGTGAAGGGTTGGATCAGCCTGGAGCCTTTGTTTCGCTTGCTAATGTATGTCCCGTTCCTGGGCGCGGGACTCAAGACCGTGGCCTTGTCGCGTTTGACCTGGTCACTGGCGCTGGCCACGAATTCTGATCTGAGTGCCCAGCGGGCCGTGGAGTTAGCCGTCCGCACCACGCACAGCACGTACTACACCCGTTTCATTGACGGCATGAAGAATGTCCTCAGTCGTGGCCGGACGATGCACGAGGCCTTTGCCACCACCGGCATCTATCCGGAAGACTTCATGGCGTCGTTGGAGACCGGAGAAATCTCCGGCAGCATTAGCGAGACCATGCTGATCCTGTCGCGCGAGTACGAGGACCGCGCCAAAACCTTCTTTCGTGTACTAACGGCCGTGGCCGGAGTTCTCATCTTCTTGGGCGTGGCGGGGATCATCGTCTTCATGATCTTTCAGATGGCGATGCAGTACATCGGGATCCTGAACGACGCCTCGCAGATGTGATGGGCTACGATACCAGAGGTCCCGAGCCCGCCCGCAGATCGCGCAGATGCGGTTTGTCGAGGATGCGGAATGGTGTGGCCAGCGACTCCCAACGTTCACCGCGCTGCACGACAAATCGCTGGTCGATGGGCCCCAGACGTCGAGCCGCGAGCTGCAAGTAGCCGATACGTTCAGGGAGTAAGCCCATCAAGCGGCAGACGGTCGCGTCCACGGCGGGCAGATTGGTGCCGACGATCACGACTCCCATGTGTTTGCGGCTTCCCATGATCGGTCCGTCGCCTTCCATGCAATCGATGCCATCGACAATCGTGATGGTCTTGGGCAGGGAGGCATTGATATCGAAGACGGTTTCGGGAATGCCCGCATGATGCAAGACATTCTTGGGCCAGCCATATTTGATGCCGGGGATCACGCCATATAGATTCTTCATCGCGGCCGTGACACCTACCCAATGATGCGTCTTCATCTTGGGCAGCGACACCACCACATCCGCTTCGACAACTGATCGAGGAAAGTAGAAACCCGGCAAGGAACTGACGCGTCCTCGATTCTTGACCCAGGCGACTTCCTCGTAGTTCAGATCGGCGAATCGCAAGCCGGCGGTGTCCAATGCCTCTTGTACGCCCGATTCGACCAACGCCATTTCCGTGTCACGGACATGTCCTGGTCCTTCGCCCACCGTCACCTCGGCACCCCAAGCACGAAACACTTCGGCGGCCGCCACAATCACGGCGGGATGCGTCGTCATGTGCGGAATGTCACGAGTCGGCTCGACGAGATTCGGCTTCAACAGCACGCGTTTGCCTCGCCACACATTCGGCACGATCCCAACCGCACGTAGCCCATCCTCGATCGTGCGCCGTAGCGTGCCGTCGTATGCTTGTCCGCGTGCGATGAATACCGCCGACCGAGCTTGAAGCAGATCGCGCACCAACGGATAGCCGATCATACCGGCAGCCGCCAGCGATCCACCCCAGAGCAACGTGCGACGATCGATGGCTGGCGAAGCCTCACCAGTCACAACGGGCTTCTCGTTCGCCGCGCAACTCATGAGTACAGGCCTTGTGGCATGAGGGGTTGGGCTTCGCCACAGGCGGCCAAGGCGAGCAGGGCATATTTGTGAGGCCCCGCGTCACGGCGACGAGTTCGGTCAAACGCGGCTTCCAACCAACCATCGGTATCCTGCGGGCGTTGATCATGAGCCGCCAAGCCCAACAGCGCCCAGCACAGGGACGCGGTGGTGGTCTGCGCTGAAATCGCATCCTTCAAGTACGTCAGCGATCTGCCAATCCGATCGCGTTGGTGTGGATCAAACTCCAGCGATTCGTCGGCCAGCGCCAGCATCGCGATCCCCGTGGGCTGCACATGCGGCAGCAGCGTTTGCCCGAGCACACGGGTATTGCCGTAGTTGCAACCTCCACCCAGAAGTTGCCGGTCAAGCAGAAGCTGAATCGCTTCACGACAGCGCGGATGATCGGCGTGCCCGGTGGCTTTCAAGGCGAGGACATGCAAGGCGGTCGGTTCTACCCACGAGTGCGTTCCGGCGACCCAGGGCCAGGCAATCAACAATGTGTCGTGTCCCACGTTCACATGCGGTTCGAGGGGTTCACCTTGTGCGTGGAGAGTCCAGTCCGTGGCAGCATCGATGTGCTCGGCATACCGTGCGGCATCCACAGCCAGCCAAGCTAACACGGCCAAGCTAGTCGGCCACGCTGGCGTTGGTTCTCCGCGCCGCACTCCCAGGGAACCATCGTGCGTTTGCGATGCGGCCAGCCAATCCGTCGCTTGTCCAGCAGCCTGCCATTCCCCGTGAACGGCCAAGGCCAACGCGGCCAGCGCCGTCGGTTCCGTGGCTGGCGTGGCTTGTGGCTGATAACCACAGATGGGCTGACGGCGTAGTTCTTCCAGAACACTCTGTTGCCAATTCATCGTCGCTCCTATCGTTAAAATCCATTTTCACCGCGGTATCCCACCGCGCGCAATTCAATGCCCTAGCAACCATAGCTCACGGAAATGGCACAGGGCTCCTGAAATGGAAAAATCGATAGAGGCGACTCGTTCGAGTTGGTCAGCGCGCAGCGCGATCCCCGATGATTCACATCCTTCGAGGGGACGCGCGGCGGTGGCGTTACTTCTTTCGCGCAGACGATCCGGCAGCGACAGGTCTTCGCGATGCAGGTCGCGATGCAGCCGGTTTGGACGTCGAGCCACTGGATGTGCGGCGACCCGCGGGGCGGCTGTTCCAACGACTCTTGCCACCCTGAGCCTGCCGCGGCTGGCTGGGTTTCTCGACCACCGTCGAGTGGTACGGATGATCGGCGCGGACCGTGATGCTGCGGCCAATCAACTTCTCGATCGCGCGGAGCGTCGAGCGTTCGCTCGAATCACAGAAGGTCAGGGCAATTCCCAAAGCTCCCGCACGTCCCGTCCGACCAATCCGATGCACGTAACTTTCCGCTTCCACGGGGATGTCGTAATTGATCACATGGGAAATGCCATCAATATCGATGCCACGAGCGGCGAGGTCCGTGGCCACCAGCACGCGCAAGTGACCCGCCTTGAAGCTACGCAAGATCCGTTCGCGAGCATTCTGGGACTTGCCCCCATGAATCGCGTCCGTCTTCACACCGCTTTGATTCAACTGTCGCGCGACGAGGTCGGCACCGCGTTTGGTACGTGTAAATACCAACGTTCGCGACTGGCCCGGCTCCTGCAACAATTTCGATAGCAAGGCGCGCTTGTCGGAGCGTTCGACGAACAACACTTGTTGATCGATCTGTGCCACCGTTGTCGACGGGGGTGTGATCACGACTTCCACGTGATCGGTGAGCAAACTCTCAGCGAGTCGTCGAATGACCGGCGGCATCGTGGCGGACAGGAAAATCGATTGCCGACGTTTCGGCAGGCACTTGATGATCCGCTTCAGATCGGGCAGGAATCCCATATCGAGCATCCGGTCGGCTTCGTCCAACACCAGATTTTCGATCTGTCCCAAGTCGATGTGACCTTGATTCATCAGATCGAGCAAACGACCCGGCGTCGCGATCAACAGATGCACACCGCGCTTCATGTCGCGAACTTGAGCATTCTGACCCACACCGCCATAAATCACCGCTTGGCTAAAGCGAATGTGTTTGCCGTAGGTTTGAAAGCTGGCCCCGATTTGAAATGCGAGTTCCCGCGTGGGAGCCAGGATCAGCATACGCGGTTTGTGCGGTACGGCCGGTCGGCGTTGCGTGTCGAGTTGCTGCAACATAGGCAAAGCGAACGCGGCGGTCTTGCCGGTGCCCGTTTGAGCACAACCCAACAGGTCGCGGCCAGCCAACAAATGGGGAATCGCGGCCGCTTGGATCGGCGTGGGTTCGGAATAGCTCTCCGCCTGTAAGGCTTTCTGAATGGGGGCCAGCAATTGGAAATCGGAAAAGGACAAAGTCATAACAAAATCTTCCTTGGTGAGTTGCCCGACGTCGGATTACATACCGATTCGAATAGGCAACATAATTGTGCAAGCTAATCGAGATACAACGCGTTCGCCTGGATAAACACAAGCGAGCCGAACGCGTTGCAGCTTGCAAGGGAGATTCGGAATGGGTGCGACCGAATCAACATCAATTCAGGCGGCCAACTGCGATCAACACAGTCGCGTGCCTGTTGTTTGGTTGTGGGGGAATCCACCGAGATCAATAGCGACCTCGGCCTCCACCGCCGCCCCCACCATAACCGCCACCGCCACCACTTCGACGGTCCTCGCGTGGGCGAGCTTCATTCACATTCAACGTCCTGCCACCTAAATCTTGGCCATTCATCGCCTCGATGGCCTGCTCCGCTCCATTCTCCATCTCCACAAATCCAAAGCCGCGTGAACGACCGGTCTCGCGATCCGTGATGACCGTTGCGGAAGTGACGTTACCAAATTCGCTGAACGCTTCACGGAGATCTTCGGAGGTCGTCGCGAAAGCCAAGTTTCCCACGTACAATTTCTTAGTCATTGCCATTCTCTGAGCTCTTCAGGCTCTCTCCCAAAACAAAACTCACACCCGCTTTCGCGGCAATCCGGATGATCGCCACTGAGTCCATCTGCGGCAACTGGCGATTGCCCAGGCAGACCTCCGCCGCGAACCTGACTTGCAGTATACAAGACTTTTCCACAAAACAATACCTAATTTACCCCCCAACCGGCCAGAATTGCTAGGCCAGCAGCGCTGCCGCATGACGTGTGCCGCAGGCGGTGACGATGAGGTCGCGGACGTGGTCGGCTTCCTCGTTCGTCAACGTGGCGGTCGCCGAGCGCAAAGTGATGGAAAAGAGCACGCGTTTCTTGCCCGCACCATCGCGCTGTGTGTCTCGATAGATGTCCTGAAAACTGACGTTCTCAACGACCTCGCCGCCGGCTTGCCACACCGTGGCGGCCAAATCGGCCCACCGCAACGGTTCGTCGACGATCAGGTTCAAGTCGCGCGATACGGCGGGGAAGGCACTCTGCGGCGAGTGTTGCGGAATGAGTTGAGCGATCTCGGTCAGCGTTTCCAAGCTCAACTCGGCAATCGTGGTCCGGGATCGCAACTTGAACCGCTTCAATGCTTCAGGCGTCGCTTCTCCAAGATAACCCAGCAGTTCGCCTCGCACGTGTAACTCGCAAGATCGGTTGACATCCAGTAACCGCTGCTGCGTCTCGCGTACTTCCAGTTGGCAGTTCGGGTTCAGGGTCGCGACGATGCCCTCCACAATCCCTTTTACATCCAGATAGTCGCCCCCGCTGGCGATCCCCAAAGTCCATTGCTCGCGAGGCAGACCGGAAGCGGTTGGCAGGTAGATCTTCGCGGTCTCGAATAACTCGATGGTCGGATTGGAGACCGATTCGTTCAGGCGTCTCGCGTCGAGCAAGCTCGGGATCAGGCTCAATCGCAGACGATCGGCACCTCGGAGAGTCGGTGTCAGGCTCTGCAGTGGTGCTGCAGTGCTCCAAGGACTGAACCCCTGCGTCCAAACTTCGGGTACGATACTGGCCGTCAAAGCCTCATCCAGACCGGCGGCGATGAGGGCTTGCCGCGCCTTGGTCTGAACTCGCTCAAAATCGGTGCGGTGTGAAGGGCACATGGGAACGGCGGCGTCTTCCGGAATCTGATCGTAACCGTGAATCCGCGCGACTTCTTCGACTAAATCGATTTCGCGTGTCAGGTCGCGTCGCCATGTGGGTGGCACCACAACGACACCTTCTTGGTCGGCGCTTTGCAGATCGTTCCCCAAAGCCACCAGGATTCGCTGCACCTCCGCAGCGGGAATCTCAATTCCCAGAATGCGTTGCAGTTGAGCAAGTCGCAACAAGACAGGCTGGTGCCGCGGCTTCGTGGTGCCGACATCGACGACTCCCGCCGCCAGTTCACCGCCGGCCAAGTCAAGAATCAACTCGCAGCAGCGTCGACTGGCCCAATCGACACCCTCCGGATCGAGACCACGTTCGAAGCGATAAGACGACGGGCTGTGAAGATTTAACTTACGAGCGGTTGCACGAATGGAACTCGGCGCGAACACTGCGGACTCGATCACCAAGTCGACGGTCGCTTCCGAGACTTCCGAATCCGTACCTCCCATCACGCCGCCTAAAGCAACTGCCCGCGAGGCATCAGCAATCACGCACATGCCTGGCGCTAGCTCATAGGATTTGTGGTCAATGGCGACGAACGGCTCACCGGCCTGCGCTTCCCGAACAATGATTTCCGCGCCTCGCAATAGAGCCAAGTCGAAGGCGTGCAGGGGCTGACCACATTCCATCAGCACGTAATTGGTGACATCGACAACATTATTGATCGAGCTCATGCCAATCGTACGCAAGCGATTGACCAACCACGCGGGACTCGGGCCGATCTTGGCTCCGCGAATCACGCGGGCAGTATAGCGCGGACAAAGATGGGGGCAGTCGAGTCGAACCTTCAGCAGACTCGTCGCGGCCACACGCGTCTCGATCGGATGCGCGGCAGGCAACGTGAGCGGCAAGCCAAATAACACCGAGGCTTCGCGGGCGATGCCGATGTGGCCGAGGCAATCGGGTCGATTGCTGGTGATCTCCAAATCGATCGCCCAATCGTCGCCAACCGAAGTCGTACTCTCGTGATTCAGACCAGCCATCATCAGGCGACGTTCGACCTCGGCCTGGTCGACATTCAACGCCACGTAATCTTTCAGCCAATTCCAGGAAACAATCATGGGCGGGGAATCGGATCAACGGCACAACGCAGCTCACGGAGAGGCGAACTCACAGAGTTGTGAACTCACCGGGTACTGCGAACGGCACTACGTCGCCGATGCTTTCCTTCCTAAAACTGATGGAGGAACCGAACGTCGTTCTTATAGAACTCGCGGATGTCCGTAATACCGTGACGCCGCATGCAGAGACGCTCGATGCCCAGACCGAAGGCAAATCCCGTGACCTGCTCCGGATCGTAGCCCACTGCCTGCAACACATGAGGATCGACCATCCCCGCGCCACCGAACTCAATCCAGTTGTCGTTCCAACTCATATCCACCTCGACGCTCGGCTCCGTAAACGGAAAGAACGACGGGCGAAAACGAATATGAACGTCGCGACCAAGATAACTCGTCGCAAACAACCGCAACACACTCTTGAGATCCGCCATCGTAACTCGTCGGTCGACCAGCAAGCCTTCCATCTGATGGAACATTGGGTAATGCGTGGCGTCGGCCGTATCGGGACGATAGACGCGGCCCAACGAGATGATTCTTACCGGCGGCGGAGTCTGTTCCATCACGCGAATCTGAACCGTGCTGGTTTGGCTCCGCAGTAGCAGCGGTGGGGCGGCGGACTTTTGAGCCGCGGCGATGTAGAAGTTTTCGAGCGGATCGCGCGCCGGGTGATCGTCGGGAATATTCAAAGCCTCGAAGTTGTGATGCTCGTCTTCGATTTCGGGGCCGTCGGCGACGGAGAAGCCCAGTCGCCCCATGATATCCTTCAGCTCTTCGATGGTCTGCGTGATTGGATGCAGATGTCCCAATCGCGGACGGTTGCCGGGCAAGGTTGGGTCAAACAACTCGGCCGCCGGACCAACGGCTGTCGCACCTTTCGCAGCTAGACGTTCGCTCGCGTTTTCGAACGCGGCTTCGATGCGCGCCTTGACTTCATTGAAGTGCTTGCCGGCCTGCGGACGATCGGCGGGGTCGACCGCACCCAGCCCCTTCTGCGCCGTCTTCAGCCGACCACTCTTGGCCCCGACGAAATCAACGCGAGTCGCTTCCAAACTCGCTGCATCCGCAGCCGCTGCGAACGCTTCCGTGGCGGCCGTCGCGAGGTCGTCGAGCTGTTGCAGGAATTCATCAAGCGTCATATTGCTGAGAGCGAGTTAAGCTGGCTGAGCCAACGCCGCCTTGGCCTGCTCGGCAATCTGAGCAAAACCGGCGGGATCGTTGATAGCCAGTTCGGATAACATCTTGCGATCCAGCTCGATGCCCGCTTTGGTGAGTCCGTGGATGAATTGGCTGTAGCGCATACCGTGCAAAGCGGCGGCGGCACTCAACCGGATAATCCACAAGCGGCGGAATTCACGCTTACGGACGCGGCGATCCCGAAAGGCGTAAGCCTCGGCCCGGACCAGCGTCTCCTTGGCGGTTCGCAGCAGCTTGCTGCGGCCTCCGCGAAACCCTTTGACCTTTTTGAATAAGCGATTCTTGGCTTTATTACGTGCCGCGCCTTTGGTTGTACGCATCGATCCGATCCAGTAAATTTCGCACGACCAGGCCCTCTTGAAAGTCAGAGCGTTTGGTTGCCCTCGTGCCGGAGGTTCTCCTCAACGTCAGTTGCTGTAACCGTTTAGGGCAGCAGCGATCTTTCTTTCCATCGGCTCGGCCAGCGTCCCCGTCCCGCGCAGGTTGCGACGTCGCTTCTTGGTGATCCGGAACGCCAAGTGGCTGGTTCCCGCTCGACGGTGCTTCACCTTGCCGGTGGCAGTCAGGCGAAAGCGCTTCTTCGTTCCTTTGTGCGTCTTCATCTTGGGCATGGGATTGTCCTTCAGGCAGGCGATAGTCGATCACCCGAGCGCGATTGGAAACCTCGAATTTTAGAGGCTCATCCGGCATCGCGAAAGGGGGAATTAGCAGAATCTTACCAACCGGCGGGAGACAGTTGCAGTTCGCCGGTTACGCATTTACATTGAAGCTCAGATCCACTCGTTACACTCGATGACCACAGACGCTCGTTTACCACCGGCTTGTCGACCGGCAGGACAGACACCGACGTGATTTTTCAAACGTCCGCGCCGTCACCCTCTTATTGCAGGAGTTCATCATGTTAAGTCGTCTCACGCGAACCCCCTGGCTGGTCCTGACCCTGGGCGTGTTATTTGGCGGCGTGCTCGGAGCGGTCGCGGCGATTCAATTTGCCACGCCTCGAATTGCTTTTCCCCAAACGTTATTGAATGCCACGGCGACGCATGGCGGGACAACCATGGCCATGGCCACGGGACCCATCGCAGGCGGTGTCGAAGGCTTGTTCCTGTTGGACTACATCACCGGCGAACTGACCTGCTCGGTGTTGAATCCGCGTACTGGAGCCCTGGGTGGTGCGTTTCGAGCCAACGTCGTCGCCGACCTGGGAGTCGAACAAGGCAAGCAGCCACAGTACCTGATGGTGACAGGTGCGGCTACCTTCCGTACTCAAGGCGGAAATGTGCAACCTGCGCAGAGTGTCGTCTATGTGGCCGACGCCAACACCGGACGCTATGTCGGTTACTGGCTCCCGTGGAACCGTCAAGCTGAATCGTACAACTTTACTCAGGCCAGTCCCATGATCGTGCTCGGCAAAGGCACCGCTCGCAATATTCAAATCGAGTGACGTTGCCCCGTGCCTGTTGCCGCTGTGACTGGTCGCTTCACTTTCTTCGATACCTGTTCCGCTATGCAGATTCAATTCAACGGCGAATCGCGCGACGTGCGCCCCGACATGACGATCGCGGAGTTGTTGGAAGAATTCAGTTTGGATGCCCGGCGCGTGGCGGTGGAGTTGAATCTCGAGTTGGCACCGCGTGACCGTCATGCAGTGACACGCTTACAAGAGGGTGACCAGGTCGAAGTCGTGACCTTGGTCGGAGGAGGTTAAATCATCTTGGCCACGGACGTCCCCGTCGAATTACCCGCCGAAGCCGAGTCGCGGGATGCTTTCGCACTCGGCCAACACTTGCTCCGTAATCGTCTGATTGTCGGGACGGGCAAGTATGAAACTTTCGCCATCATGCGGGCGGCGTTGGAAGTTTCGGGAACCGAGTGTATCACGGTCGCCGTGCGACGCGAGAGACTGTATGACGGCGATGGCAAAAACATCCTCGACTACCTCGATTTAGACCGCTACCTGCTGTTGCCGAACACAGCGGGTTGCTTCAATGCCAAAGACGCCGTCCGCACGGCGCGCCTCGGTCGCGAGATCCTCCGCGGACTAGATAATGCCGGTGCGGATTGGGTGAAGCTGGAGGTGTTGGGAGACACCAAGACACTGCTTCCCGACCCGCTGGCCACACTGGAGGCGACCGAGCAATTGGTTGCCGAAGGCTTTCAGGTGCTCTGTTATACGAATGATGATCCGATCACTGCGTTGCGATTGAAGCGGGCGGGAGCCACCGCCGTCATGCCCGCAGGCAGTCCCATTGGTTCGGGCCAAGGGGTGTTGAATCCCAACAACATTCGGATCTGTTTGGAGTATTTGAAGGAGGACGATCCCGACTATCCCGTCATCATCGACGCGGGTGTGGGTACGGCCAGTGATATCACGTTGGCGATGGAGTTGGGCGTCGATGCGATCCTGCTCAACACGGGGATCGCCCACGCACGCGATCCTATCAAGATGGCTCAGGCCATGAATGCCGCGTGCCAAGCCGGACGACTCGCTTACTTGGCCGGTCGTATTCCCAAACGCTTGTATGCCACGGCGAGCAGTCCCGAGGACGGTTTGATTTCATCGCGTCCTCATTGGCAGCGATGAGCCCGCGGATTCGCGTCGCACGTCCACGCCTTTCTTTCTTACGAGCCAGAACGATCAAACACCGGTCGAATCGTGTCGGGGTATCGCCTGAGGATCGTGAACCGCCTGTCCTGTTGCCAACAGGTAAATCGTCGGGTTGAGTATCCCAATGATGAAGGGGACGACCACGACCGAACCGATACAGCAAGTCACCAGTACGACGAGCATCCCGATTAAGCCGGTGACCAAGCCCAACAAAAACGTCGTGACTTTGTTCCCCGTCATGAAACGATCGGACAATCGCAACGCCTCGGTCACGCTGGTGTCTTGGTCCAGTAGAAAGGCTCCGGCGAGCGTCATCCGCAACATGACATAGGTGCCGACCCCAAGCGCAAGAATGCCGAAAATCGCAAACGCGCCGATTATTAACGGTTCTTGTGCGGTGGGGATCGTCACGAGTGCAGGAATCAAACACACGAGCATCGATCCGTAGAAGATCAGGGTAATCACGAAAAAAAGCAGGAGTCCCCGGGGATAAAAGGGACCGGCGGCGAACAGATCCGAGACCCGTGCCGTGCCGGTTCTCGCTAATCGCAGACCGAACAACAGCATCCCCAACTGCAGAAAGGTATTCACCGCGAAGCCCGCAAGCTGTTCCACGATCGTCACGGCATACTTGACCACGTCTTGGCCCGTCGCCTCGGCGATCCCTTGCAAGATGCCGTTGACCATACCGACGCCCATGGAAATCGCCAGGTAGAGCAATCCACACAGCGCCACTTGGCCTAACTGGTCACGGCACAATGCCCAGGACTTGCGCAAGACTTCGTCGAACGAGATGTAGCGATGATTGAGTTCGGCGAGCGCGGGCCTGGTCAGCGGCGGCAGTTCGCTGGTGCCAGGCGACGCGTAGGGGTTCCACGATTCGCCTCCCGTCGACTGCGGCACGGTCGGTTCGGAGAAGGGATTCGCAGGATTTGGCTCGAGTTGCCCGGAGACGTGCGCCGCGCGGTGTGGATCGAGGGCCGAATCGGGAACATCGACGATCGTTCCGCACTGGGGACATTTGGCCTTCTTGCCCGCGCTCTCGTCAGGCGTTCTGAGGAGCTTCGAACACTGAACGCAACGGAATTCAATGGGCATGGCGCGTGGACTCGCTAGTCATCAAAAGACATTTCAACTTTCGTGCGACGGTGGCCCACCGCAACCTAGAACTCTAACCGATATAGCCCATCGCGGTCATCATGACGAAGCCAACGACGGCCACAATCGGCAGGACCAAGGGGACAAACAACAGCAGGACGGCTAGCACCGCTTTGTTGGAAGGGATGGCATACACCGACTCCAGACCTTTAATCATGCCGTTAAACCACAGGAACAACATAAAGCCCAGTCCCAAGCCCGGCACGATGTTGCACAAGTAGATCGATCCATTGGTATAAGCGGATACGCGGAAATTCTTCTCAAACGTCGCATCCTTGACACCCACCATGGGAAGCGCGAGTTGCAGCCCGAGAGCCTGCAGGAAGGTGTGGACGATCCCGGCCAGCGCGCCGCCGAGGAACGTGCTAATAAAAAGCACCACCAACAGGATACCTCCCATGACCGTGATCACCACGCCTCCGCCCGCTTCACCTTCCGCGGCCGCCGCACTGGCGGATTCGGCTGCGGATACCAGACTGATCACGTTGCCGATGGCACCGTACACGGCAGCGATCAATGAGCCGAGCAGGGCACCCAACATGAGAAAGAAGAACGGCTTGCCAATCCCACCCTGAAGTTTCATTTCGGCGAACGTCTCCGCGGCGTTATTCATGACACCGATGGCCGTGTCCCAATAGCGATCGAACATGCCG
>JBGTHH010000827.1:0-4716 GCA_041746275.1 Pirellulaceae bacterium
CGCGTTCGCGCGACTGGGCAATCAACTTATCGTCGACGTCCGTGATGTTGACCACCCAGTTCACTTCGTAGCCGTTGTAGGTCAGGTAGCGTTTAATGGTATCGAAGATCACGGGGCCGACCATGTGACCGATGTGAGCCTCCTTGTAGACCGTGGGGCCACATAGATAGATCCCGACCTGGCCTGGCATGATGGGCTCGAAAGGCTCCTTGGTCTTGGTCAGTGTGTTATAGATGCGAATACTCATCGAGGCATTACCTGAAAGTGATGGCCAGGAAGGGGAGGAGGTTACAGTTGGCACACTCATCGATACGTGTGTAATTCTGGGCCCACGTCGCTGGGCGTGTGGGGGTCACGTCAAACCGAACGTTTCGAGCAATACGACACACTGGGCCATGATCGCTTGTTCCTGTCCGACCGCATCCAGGCCTTCACCTGTTTTGGCCTTCACACCGACCCTGTCCGGTGAGATCTGCAAGAGTGAAGCGATACGGTGCCGGATCTGATTCTTGTAGGGGCTAAGCTTGGGTCGTTCGAGGAAAACGATGCAGTCCACATTGACCACGCGATAACCCGCCTGCATGACCCGGGCGTACGCGAGCTGGAGCATCTCGCCCGAGTCGCGATGGCGGTTCCTTTCATCCGTGTCGGGAAACAGCTCACCGATATCGCCAAGGGCCGCCGCGCCCAGCACTGCGTCGGTGATGGCATGCAACAACACATCCGCATCACTATGCCCCACCGCCTGTCGGTGGGAAGCGATGTCAATTCCTCCCAGCCGTAGCAGCGTCCCCTCGGCGAGGCGATGCGTATCGTGACCGATGCCAATCCGTTGGTTCGTGGCCAGGGTTCCTTTGTTTTCTCGAATGGTTCCAAGTGTCGAAGACAACGGAGCTTATACGTTCTCGCGTCTGGTGCGGATTATAGCGAACAACCCCACCAGCGACAACGCGAACGACGATTGGGGGAAACCAGTCATCACGATAAAGTCCTGGCCGCGCGGAAGATGTCGTCCAACATCACCTCCGTCAAACGTCCGGTAAATGTGTTCTGTTGGCTGGGATGATAACTGCCGAGCAGCCATCGGCCACCGGCAAGTTCAACTTTGGCTCCATGAGAGAATTTCGGTCGCGCGCCGACGAGCCACGCGCGTCGCCGCGCTTCATCGACCATCGCTTGCCAAGCGAGTTGCCCGAGCGCCACGAAAACTCGGACGGGCAATAACTCGATGGTCTGTTGGAGGAACGTGTGGCAATGAGCGATTTCCTGAGAGGTGGGTTTGTTGTCCGGTGGCGCGCAATGGCACACAGCCGTGATGGCGCAGTCGGTCAATTCCAAACCATCGTCCGGAGAATGCGCGTGCGGTTGATTGGCAAATCCAGCCTTATGCAGGGCGCGAAAGAGCCATTCCCCGCTACGATCTCCCGTAAACATTCGCCCCGTGCGGTTGGCTCCATGGGCAGCGGGTGCCAAGCCGACGATCAACAACCACGCTTGAGGATCACCAAAATTCGGAACGGGACGACCCCAATAATCGCAGGCCTTATAAGCACGCCGTTTGTCGAGCGCGATGCGCGAGCAGTGCTCCCGCAGACGCGGACACTGATCGCACGCGATAATCCGCTGGTTCAATTCATTCCACACTGGCATCGGCTGTTTTTCCTCAACCATTCGCCACAGTATTCAATACGAGACTTGCGAGGCTTGACGGGTGATACAAGCTACGCCACCTCCGCTTGTTCGTCGAGTCGAGATCTCTACCCCTCAAAAGCATCCTGTCGTGGCACCTCAAGCTGCGGTGATTGGTCCGATTACAGCGGTTGGTGTAGTGACCGGGAATCGGGTCAAGCGTCCAGCCACGGAACTCGTCTTTCAGAACGCGAGACCGACACGTTGGTTGCCGATGAAAGGGGAAACCAACTACTCACCGGGGAGCTCCCACGCAATGAACACTCTTGTCGCAGCGCTGACTACGCTGGTCGCTATCGGCGCATCGATTCCGGTTGCGGAAGTCCAAAAGCAGAACCAAGTTTTTAAAGATTTGTGGCAGGCCGATTTCGTCTGGGAGTATTCGGCACTTCCCGAAAAGGGTGGTGTCGAAGAATGGCGCGTTCCCTATTCGGGCCATATCTATCCGGATACCAGTGGTGGAACTCAGTCCGCGCTGCGCAAGTATGATCGGGCCTACAACGGCGGCCGGATGTTGGCCACTGGTCACGAACAGTACGACACCAGCGCCTTTAAGGAACGGGGTCAGGGTCTGTTTGGTCGTCTGTCTCGCCCGCGGACTCCGGATTGGCACGGTCATTGCAACGGTTGGACTTCCGCCGCCATTCGCCACGCCGAGCCCGTGAAGAGCGTGACTCGTAACGGTGTCACGTTCTCGCCTTCCGACATTAAAGGCTTACTCGCCGAAATCTATATCTACAACCATCACGAGGTGTTGGGCGGTGAGAATCAACGGCCGATCAACGCAGGTCTCTTTCATGCCGTCATGACAAACTGGGTGGGTCGTGGTGAGCATCCGCTCGGCATGGAAGCCGATCCTTCCGAGGAGAAGTGGAACTATCCCGTTTACGCTTATGCCACGTCGTCGGCGAAAAAGAACGATCGCCAAGTGGAAGTGAAGATGAATATCGCCTATGCCAAGGACAGCAATGGCGAGTGGGACGAAAGCCCACGCATTAAGCGAGTCAAATACTTTCATTACATCTTGGATCTCGACACCCGTGGTCGCATCGTCGGCGGATATTTCCTTCGCGATAGCAATATGATCGACATGCTGTGGGTGCCGTTGCGTCCGAAGCTCTCGGGCCAAAAGGGTAACGAAAGTGGCAATCCTTATGTGAACGTTGACACGGTGCTGTCGATTTGGCGCGAGTCGGTTCCAGAAGATACGCGCAGCAAGTGGGCCACGGTGGACGCCGCGTCTCCCGATCTGGTCGCCCTGACGCTTGGCAGCGTGACGACGGTTCCGGTCGCGGAAAACTCCGCCCCGACCACAGAGGCTGCACCGGCCGACCAAGCTCCCGCGACAGACTCAGCCGAGCCGGCAACTGAATCCGATGTCCCCGAATCCGCTCCCGCGACCCCAGCCGATGAGTCGGAGTCAACGGAAGAAAGTCCTGCCTCCTCGGACAGTGGCGAGCAGACGCTCGAGCTAGCACCTGCCGCAAGTAGCTTTGACGACTAATTTCAGGCAGCGCTGGACTTACGCACAGTTGACGACCTGGCCGGTGGTTGCCCCGTAAATTGGGTGACCACCGGCTTGTCGCTTTCTTGTCATCGTTCAACCCGCTCGATGGATTGAATCACGATCCGCTCGACAGGCACCTTCGGGAAGTCCGCTGTCGCTTGAGTGGGCGCGTGGGCGATGCGTTCGACGACATCCATCCCCTGCACGACTTCACCGAAGACACAGTAGCCCAGGTTCGAAGCGCTTTCATCATAGTCAAGTTGTGGCGCGTCGGTCACATTGATCATGAAGTGGGAGGTCGCGCTATCGCTATAGTCCGGCAAGCGAAACATGGTGAGCGTGCCTCGGACATTCTTTAGGCCGTTATCCGCTTCGTTGCGAATCGGTGCGCGTACCTGAGGTTCCTGCAAGTCGGACGTGTAGCCACCGGCCATAACGAAACCGGGGTCAACATGATGGAAAATCGTGTTGCTATAGAACCCGCGATCCACGTAGCCATCGAGGAAATTCTGCACCGTGGTTGGCGACTTTTCGCCATTCAACTTGATGCGGATGTCACCGACCGAAGTCTTGATGACGACTTCCGGAAAGAGGTTTCTCTGAATTGTGGGCGTGTTGGACGGACTTGAGGACACGGACTTGTCGACCGCAACTCCAACGGGCGTGGACCCGGAAGCGGATTCCGTAGTGGTTTTTCCAACCTCTCCAGGAATACTCGCCGTGGGAGCCCCGCTTCCTCCGCATCCGCAGCAAGTCACACACCACATCGCGAGGACACACAGTAAGCGACCACCTACAAACCGACTAGCCTTCATCGAACGCCTCCCTGCCAAAACAATGCGACCGAACCCACACGTGGCGGACGTGAACGCCACCAAAGCGTGTGAGGAACAATATCAACTGTTCCAGGAAATCTTGCAACCTCGGTTATCGCCCGGCAGCAGCTATCCCCTGGGTTCCCTGTTCGGATAGAATTGGTCCAGAGCGGTCAGCTCGCTCAATTCGTGGGAAATCTGCTCTCCAGTGCGCACACTATGTTCTGGCGTATCTACAACGGGTTGGTGATCCTGGTTTGGCTAGCCGCCATGACGTGGTTGCTGCGCGAGAAGGTGATACCACCCTTACTTGGTGGTGATCCGCCAGACTACCAATCGATTCTGGTTGAACCGCGACGTTCTCCGTTGCCCGATCGCTGGCATCTGCGTTGGAAGGAACGACCCGTCGGTTACGCCGCCAGTCATACCGAATTCCACCCCGACCAACGCGTCGATCGATTTACGTTAGTGGAGTTCCAGAGGCTTCCATTGAACGAGTTGTTATCCGAACTGCTCGGTCCACTTGCCGCGATGGTCAAACCGTTAGTTGGGGGCAACTCCGGGAGCGAGCTCGATTTGCTTGTGGCGTCGCGCATGCGTTTCGATGCGAAGCGGCGACTCGCTTCGTTCGATACCACGATCGATCTGGGAGACATCCGAGATTTCTTGACGCTCACGGGTGTCGTCCTGCCGGACGGGAAGCTC
>JBGTHH010000828.1:0-5459 GCA_041746275.1 Pirellulaceae bacterium
ATCTTGGCGATTTCCTCGGTGACCCGATCGAATAATTGTTTGGTCGGGGTCTCGCGGCCTTCCTGAGCCGGGGTCAACGATTCGCGTAACGAGAACCCCGCCGATTGATTCGAGGTGGCGGGCGCGTTCACGGCGAACGGGGCGGCCGTCGGCGCGGGAGCGGATGAGGTGGGAGACGAACTCGGAGTCTGGACCGACGCGTTCGAGTCCCGCGGCGTCGTCGGAGTTGATGCGGGCACCGCGGACGGGGCGACATTTCCATACGAGTCGATCGAGGCGGCGGAGATGCCGTCGGCACCGGGCACAATCTGGACCATCGCGCATTGCGGGCACTTCGCCTGCCGTCCGGCGGCCTGTCGCGGGACTTTCAGCATGCGCTGGCAGGCGGAACAAGCAAACTCAATCGAGTCGCCACCCGCAGTGGGCTGAGGAGAATCGGATTCAAAGGGGGTCGTGCTCATGGGTTTCCTTCGTTATGGAGCAGTCCGTCGGCGCGTCTTCCCGCTGCGGACTTTGGTTTCGCGTCGAACGTGTTCGTGGTAATGCGCAACTCGACTGCGGGCATACTCCCGATCCTCCGTGGATTCGAGCAGCTCGCCGAGCGCCGTCAAGTGCTTGCTGAAATCGGTGCGGATGACCGTTGCCGCACCATTGTCCTGCGCGAGTACGGTGTCCGAGTCGGCGGGCGCTTCCGTCACGGGATGGGCGCGTGGCCGACCAAAAATCGGATACAGCGCGATACAGGCTAACAGGCCCAGGACCGCGATATGCATGATGATAAAGCCCAGCGGCCAAACCGTCAGGGCCTCGAACCCGGTCGGCATGGCGGCGTTGGGTTCCGTATCGTAGACGGTGGGTCCGCCGAGCCCGCTTTCCAAAAAGACCACGCGTCCGGGTCCACACGCGTTGATCAGATGTCCGGCGATCTTGCGATGCTCCGGATGCACCAGAGGAAAGTTCAACAGGAACGAGCCATTATTGACGACGATGATCTTGCTATCTCCCCAATCGTCCAGCGTGAGTTGGTAAGCCAGCACGTCATCCGTGGATTTCAACAGCGGCGTAAAATCGGGGTTGCCCTCCCAGTAGTAGTCGTCGCGGTTGGTCCACGTTTCGAGGTGGTCCGCGCTCGGGATACTCACGGTGCCCGCCAACTCGATCGCGATTTGAGAGGCGTCGATGTTCACGCTCCACGGACCTGCGAGCTCTTGGACCTTTCGCCGAGGTTCGTCGCGTTCGAAGGTAAACCAATCGGCGAACTGATCGGCTGGCATCCGCGCGCGAGCCGCGAAGTGGCTCGATTGGGCCATCGCCAAGCGTCGCCAGACTTCCCATGTCTGGTGCGGGGGAGCCGACGGCAGGACTTGCTTCCAGTAGGTCTCGGTGGCATCGTAGTCGCGTCCGACGTATACGAGCGTCCGCCCCGTATCGTTCTGCAACCACCACTCCAAGAATTCGCGTTGTTCGGTGGTCGGTGGCGCGAAGTCGTCGGGGCACCACACAATCGTCTGGCATTGCTCCAGCTTGGGCGATAGCCGCCGCCAACTCGTCACACGATGCCCCGCGCGCTCGAACATGCCGGCCAGCACGGCGGTGCCGTTGACGCTGGGACCACCGCGCGTGCCACGCCGTTGGCCGTAGGTGCTGTTAAGCTGCGTCGAGGAACAACCACAGATGAACAACAGCAACCCCAGCAGAATCGCCACGAGGTGTGGACGCGGCAACGCGCCGCCGTTCTTTAACGGCTCGGCCGCCGTTCTCAATGGGCTGCGAGGCGGACGGCTCATGGGTTCACCTGCGCGAGGCGATGGTGAAAGGCATCGAGTCCGCTCCAACACGATTCAAAGCGAGCACGGTCCAGCGCGTGGTTGCCAAAGAAGACGTCCTCGAAGGCCAGCATCGTCGTGCGCAGTAAGCCGAGTAAATCGCCTTGCCGCCGCAACTCGCGCAAGTATTGGCGATTCGTCTTGCCTTTGGTCAGGCGAATGAATTGATGTTTATCTAACTCGACGAGCTGGTAGCTGTACAAATAGATGATGGCGGCGGCATAGTTGCCGGCTTCGTATAATCGACGTGCCTCGGACAGCAAATCGGTTTGAGGTCGAGTTAACTGGAAGGGCAAACTGTCCACGCGGTCGATACCTCCGGAATCCTCCGCCTGCTCGCTCGCCAGGCCGCTCGCTGTGCCACCTGCTTCGGTCAACAAGAAGACGCGGACCAGCAGGTAACTAACGGCGACTAATGCGATCAATAGCAGGGTCCATCCCAGAATCTCCAAGCCTTTCCAGAGCCACGCGGGCATCTGCCGAAGCGTGCCGATGTTCTTCCGTTCCCATTGCGAACCCCGGTTCTCGAAGTCTTTCGGAGGTGCCACGTCCAACCGGCGCACCGCGTCGGCATCGGCGTCGTACCAAGGAAAGGAGTCTGAGCGACTCAGGGCCTCGCGTCCCACCACCACCGCCTCGTCCTCGCCCAGGGGCGCAGCGAACGTCGGCGACACCAGGCCAACTCCACTGGCCAGCAACACGCACAGCCAGCACGCGACGCACAGCGGGATGCGCGCGACAACGCGTTGAACTGGGGGACGAATCCGTTGTGACGTACGCTCGCTCATGTCAACTTGGCTGCTTGTCGAGCGGCTTCGGCTCGCAATCGCAGTTCCACTTCCCATCCTTCGTGTCGAATTCGCAAATCGAGATAGCCGAGGAACCGGACCACGGCGAGAAAACCGGCGACGCTCCACAGGGCCGCAGGATACAAGAAGCGCCAACCGAGTCGTCCCGGCTGCCAGTTGTTGAAGAGGACGCCGTAGCCAAACCACAGCGTTCCAAACACGCTCGCCGTGAGCAACACGCCCAGCGCGGCTGTCATCAACCAACGCCCGAAGAGATCGCCTCCACTGGGGCTGTGCAGGAAGGTCGTTCGTTTGCCGATCGTGATCGCGGTTGGTTGCCGCGAAACCAAAGGAGCCCGTTCGAGCAAGACGATCTCGTTGATGAAGGGACGAAACGCCCGCAGGAACGCGACATACAACGCGAGTCCGCCCAACAACAGCACTTCGACCACGAGGTTGGGTTCATCTTCCCGATCGATCAATAGGTAGAGGAGCCAGGCTGGCAGGACGCCTCGCACGAGCAACTGGCACCACAGCACGCGCGGGAGCAAACGCCCGACGTCGGTTATGATCTTGCGATAACTCGGCCGCTCGACAAAGACGGCCTCCCCCAGGAATTTGGTCGTGAGGATCGAAGCCAACGGAGCTTGCAGGAACACCAGACAGGTCATGTTCCACCAGAATCTTAGGATCGATTCCAGCTCGTCCATGAAGAAAAAGACTTCGCGATCCTCGCCCTCGAGCATCCAGCCAATCAAGAGATCATTGAGCAACATCAAGGGGATCGCCAGCAGTCCAAATGTCAGGCACAACGGTTTGAAGTACTCGCGTGTTACCTGGAGTGCCAGATCAAATATATCGAGCAGGCCACGTTCGCGCACGGCAATCCTGGTGTTGTCCAATTGCATAAGGCTGCATCCGTCTCGCGTTCCCGCTAGAAGACCTCTCCGCGACGTGGAAATCCGAGAACCACAAAGTAGAACATCAGCAACCCGCTCGACAGGATCGCCACCAGCGCCTTGCTCCAATAAGGTGCGCTCGAGGGAGATAAAAAGCCCTCGATCAAGGCGGCGAGAAAGAACAAGACGATCGCCGCGCCCATAATGGGCATCGCCTCCTCGGCCGTCTTACGCAAGGACGCCTCGCGGGTGAGCCCGCCGGTGGATAGCCAGGAGACGCCGATTCGTAAGCCCGCTCCCGCCGACAACACAATGGCCGTCAACTCGAATGGGCCGTGCGCCGTGACGAAGTGGAAAAAATTCGGACCTTCGAGAATATCCGGACGTGCCATGTAGCCGAACGACGCTCCCAGCACCGCGGCGTTGAACACGGTGACAAACAGTCCGGGAATCACCATGATCCCGCCGGCGAAGCACTTCAGCCCGATGCTGGTATTATGTTGGATATAGAAGCCCGCCATAAAAAAGTTGGCTTGGGGATCGCGGCCATTGATCGGCTCAGCGAAGCTGGTTTCGAGTTGCTCGATCATGTTCTCGCCCAGAATCTCCTCGGCATAGGCGGGCCACAGATCCTTGGTATAGGCGATCAAGGCCGAGAGCAGGAAGACGCCCCAGAACAGCACGAAGCAGGCTTGGACGCAACGATCGCTAAAGATGCGCCGCGGCGCGTCGACCAAGAGCATTTGTCCCCAGGCGTGATAATTGAAGTCACGGCTACGATAGAGTTGATTGTGCGCGCGACCTACCAGACGATGGAGATACGCGATGGTGTTGGGAGGCAGTTGATACGCATCGGCCAGCGCCAAATCGGCACATGCCGCTCGGTAGAGCGCCGCGAAACGCGACCAAGAGGCGGGAGCGACTTTTGATTTACGGCGCGTGCGCGCTTGCTCGCAGAGTTGCTCCAACTCTTGCCAGTTTTGGCGGCGTTGTTCGAGGAGATCGGCGACTTTCATCGACTAGGTTCTCGGAGAGGCTGTGAAAAAATGGGGACAGGCACTTCGCAGCTACGCGAAATCATTGCAAAACACCGACATCCGCTCGGAGCCAGTCCCATTTTTTTACAGCCTCGGAGGGTTCGCGAGTATGTCAGCGGGACTTGACGTCGATAGCGGGGTGGGATTCACCAACGCGGTCGGTGTGAACGGGGAAATTCCCAAATCGGCGCTCGCGCGAGTTTCGTCACTACGTTCGGCGACAAAGGTTCGGTAATAGAGCGCGCACAAGAGCAGATCATAACTGGTATCCATGGGAAAGCCGAAACGGGTCAGCTGGGGCTCGGCCAAATGCCGCGCGACCTCGCGTCGACGAGGCAGGGAAAAGAAACGCCGCCGGTCGACATAAGCGGCGAGCGTCTTGGCCAGCGACCGGCTAACGCGATAGTCAGTGGGAAGGTAATTCGCCAGTTGCGCCACGCGAGGATCCTCCAAACGCGCGACTCCCGTTAACCATTGACGTTCGTCGACAACAACGATGGTGCCACACACGATGTCACCGATCCGTTGGAAACGCTGGTTCAGGCTCATGGCCACCAGTCCCAACATGCCGGTGACGAAGGGCATCATGTCGAGCGTGCGCAGGATGTTGCGCATGATCGCCTGCAAGCCATTGATCGGCTGTCCATCGACACTTAACACGCGGATACCGAGCACCCATTTGCCTGGTGTTTGGCCATTCATCCAGGTCTCGAAGACGCCGCCGTAAAACCAGTCCAGCAGGAACCACACGATCGTCATGCTGGCCAACATGATGCCGCCCATGCTGGTGAGGGCACCGGCCAGTCCCAACGCGATTACCGCCAACGTAAAGATCCCAGCTCGGATCAACAGATCCAACAGAAACGCCGGCAAGCGGCTAAAGGGTCCAGCGGCTTGATAATGGAACGC